>SBFT01000386.1 GCA_006227805.1 Paracoccaceae bacterium | reverse complement strand
TATGACGCGATGAAGGCGGGCGCCGACGTGGAAACCGGCGTCTTCGTCCTGGGCCTCGCGGACGAGGGCGTGGGCTATGCGCTGGACGAGTTCAACGCGTCCCTGATCACCGACGAGATGAAGGCCGCCGTGGAAGAGGCGCGCGCCAAGATCATCTCGGGCGAGCTGAAAGTGGCCAGCTACTACGACAACGACAGCTGCCCGGCGCTGGATTTCTGATCGCAACCGAACGACGCCGGGGCCGCGCGGCATCAGCCCGCCGCGGCCCCGATTTTTCGCAGAAAAATCGATATGACGCGTGATCCCGTGACCGCACCCGCCATCGAGCTGAAGGGCATATCCAAGGCCTTCGGACCCGTGCAGGCCAACCGGAACATCTCGATCAGCGTCGCCCCCGGCACGATTCACGGGATCATCGGCGAGAACGGCGCGGGCAAGTCGACGCTGATGTCGATCCTCTATGGCTTCTACAAGGCCGATGCGGGCGAGATCTTCATTGGCGGCAAGCCGGTCGAGATCCCCGACAGCCAGGCCGCGATCGCCGCCGGAATCGGCATGGTCTTCCAGCACTTCAAGCTGGTCGAGAATTTCACCGTCCTCGAGAACATCATCCTGGGCGCGGAAGACGGCCGGTTGCTGACGCCGTCGCTGGCCAAGGCGCGCAAGACGCTGATCGAGCTGGAGCGCGAATACGAATTGCGCGTGGACCCAGACGCGGTGATCGAAGACCTGGGCGTCGGTATGCAGCAGCGGGTGGAAATCCTGAAGGCGCTCTACCGGCAGGCCGATATCCTGATCCTGGACGAACCCACCGGCGTGCTGACGCCCGCCGAGGCGGACCAGCTGTTCCGCATCCTGGGCCGCCTGCGCGACGAAGGCAAGACCGTCATCCTGATCACCCACAAGCTGCGCGAGATCATGGAGATCACCGACAACGTCAGCGTCATGCGGCGCGGCGAGATGGTGGGCCACGTCAAGACCGCCGAGACGAGCCCCGAGGAACTGGCCGAGATGATGGTGGGCCGCAAGGTTCTGCTGCGCGTCGACAAGGCCCCGGCCCGGCCGGGCAAGCCCGTGCTGGAGATCGAGAACCTGCGCGTGATCGACGAGGCGGGCGTCGAGCGGCTGCGCGGCATCGACCTGACCCTGCGCGCGGGTGAAATCCTGGGCATCGCGGGGGTTGCGGGCAACGGGCAGTCCGAGCTTCTGGGGGTTCTGGGCGGCATGTGCGCGGGCACCGGCACGGTGCGAATGAACGGGCAGGCGCTCGAGCTGACAGGCAAGCGCGCCGACGGCCAGTCGCGCCGGGCGGCGGGCATCGCGCACGTCCCCGAGGATCGCCAGCGCGAGGGGCTGATCATGGAATTCCATGCCTGGGAGAACGTGGCCTTCGGCTATCACCACGACCCGGCCTACCGGAAGAACGCCGTCCTGATGGACAATGCCGCCCTGCGGGCCGACACGGCGGCCAAGATGGAGCGCTTCGACGTGCGCCCGCCCGATCCCTGGCTGAAGGCCAAGAATTTCTCGGGCGGGAACCAGCAGAAGATCGTCGTCGCGCGCGAGATCGAGCGCAACCCCGACCTTCTGCTGATCGGCCAGCCGACGCGGGGCGTCGATATCGGCGCGATCGAGTTCATCCACAAGCAGATCGTGGCCCTGCGCGACCAGGGCAAGGCGATCCTGCTGGTCAGCGTGGAACTGGACGAGATCCTGTCGCTGTCCGACCGCATCGCGGTCATGTTCGACGGCCGGATCATGGGCGAACGCCTTCCCGGCCAGACCGACGAGAGGGAACTGGGCCTTCTGATGGCCGGCGTCAGCGGAGAGGCCGCCTGAGATGGAGAAGATGCCGCAATGGGCCGATGTGGTCCTGATCCCGCTGATCTCGCTCATGCTGGCGGCGATCCTGTCGGCGCTGGTGATCCTGGCCATCGGCGAGGATCCTGTGGCGGCGGTCAAGCTGATGGTCAATGGCGCGCTGGGGTCGACCTATGGCTGGGGCTATACGCTCTATTACGCCACGAACTTCATGTTCACCGGGCTGGCCGTGGCGGTGGCCTTCCATGCCAGGCTCTTCAACATCGGCGGCGAGGGGCAGGCCATGCTGGGGGGGCTGGGCGTCGCGATCGTCTGCCTGTCCTTCCCCTGGCCGCACTGGACGCTGGCGCTGGTCGCGGCGATGCTGGGGGCTGCGGCCTTCGGCGCGCTCTGGGCCGCGATCCCGGCCTGGCTGCAGGCGAAACGCGGCAGCCACATCGTGATCACCACGATCATGTTCAACTTCATCGCGGCGGCGGTACTGAATTACCTTCTGGTCAACGTGATGCGGCCCGCAGGCTCGATGGACCCGGCCACGGCGCGGTTTCCCGAAGCGGTGCATCTGCCGACCCTGCATGAATTGCTGGCGCCCATCGGCATCAATTTCTCGAAGGCGGCCCCCGCCAATGTCAGCCTGCTGATCGCAGTCGCCGCCTGCGTTCTGGTCTGGGTGCTGATCTGGCGCACGCGCCTGGGATACGAGATCCGCGCCTATGGCCATTCGGAAACCGGCGCGCTTTATGCCGGCATCTCGCCGGTCAAGATCACGGTCGTCGCCATGCTGATCTCGGGCGCTCTGGCGGGGCTGATGGCGATCAACAACGTCATGGGTGAGGCGGAACGGCTGGTGATGAACGCGACCGAAGGCGCGGGCTTCATCGGGATCGCGGTGGCGCTGATGGGGCGCAGCCACCCGTTCGGGGTGTTCCTGGCGGCGATCCTCTTCGGGTTCCTCTACCAGGGCGGCGCGGAACTGGCGCTCTGGACCGACATCCCGCGCGAACTGATCGTGGTGATCCAGGCGCTGGTGATCCTCTTCACCGGCGCGCTCGACAACATGGTGCGGATGCCGCTCGAGAAGCTGTTCCTGGCGATGCGACGGGGGCGCGGCTGATGGATTTCCTGACGATCATCCAGGTGCTCGACTCGACCATCCGGCTGGCGACGCCCTTGCTGCTGGCCTGCCTGGCAGGGCTTTTTTCCGAACGCGCGGGCATTTTCGACATCGGGCTGGAAGGCAAGATGCTGATGGCCGCCTTCCTGAGCGCGGCGGTGGCCGCGGTCACGGGATCGGTCTGGCTGGGGCTGCTGGCGGGGATCGCGGCCTCGCTGGCGCTATCGGGGCTGCATGGGCTGGCCTCGATCACCTTCCGGGGGAACCAGCTGATCTCGGGCGTGGCGATCAATTTCCTGGCCGCCGGGCTGACCGTGCTGATCGCGCAGGACTG
>SBFT01000305.1 GCA_006227805.1 Paracoccaceae bacterium | reverse complement strand
CGCAGGCGCCTGCGTGCGCCTCGACGATCACACCCTGCCGGAACAGCAGCGCGCGGAACGCCGCCGGATGCTCGGACAGCCAGCCACGGGTCGCGAAGATGCCTTCGAGATCGGTCTGGGGGCTGCGGGTCACGTGCGGCTGCCGCTCCGGTCAGCGATACACATTAAAAGTGAACCGAGAATGCAACTTCGCGCAACATCTTCCGAGAAAGAAGCCATCAAATGAACGTGTCCACCAGGAGGAGAGTGACACATGAGAGGGACACTGAAAATCTGCATGAGCGCCATCCTGTCGATGGCGATCGCGGCGCCTCACGCTGCGGACGCCTGTTCGCGCGCCGTCTACTTCGGTCTCGAGGGCCAGACCGTTACCGGCCGCACCATGGACTGGTTCATCTCGGACATGGACACGAACATGTGGCTCTACCCCCGCGGGCTTACGCGGGAGTCGAACACAAAGAACCCGATGACCTGGACCTCGAAATACGGCAGCGTGGTGACCACGATCTACGAAGGCGCCGCCGCCGACGGGATGAACGAGGCCGGACTGGTCGCGAACCTTCTTTACCTGCCCCAGTCCGTCTATCCGCCCGAAAGCGCCGCGGACACACGGCCCACCCTGCCGAACTCGGCCTGGGTGCAGTATGTCCTCGACAACTACGCCACCGTGGCCGAGGCGGTCGAGGACCTGCGCAAGGAAGAGTTCCGCATCGTCGCCATCACGGCCCCCACGGGCGAGCCCGGCACGGTGCACCTGTCGATCTCGGACGCCTCGGGCGATTCCGCGATCTTCGAGTACCTCGACGGCAAGCTCGTCATCCACCATGGCCGCGAATACCAGGTGATGACCAACGCTCCGCCGTTCGCGGAACAGCTGGCGCTCAATGCCTACTGGAAATCGATCGACGGGTCGGTGATGCTGCCCGGCACCAACCGCGCCGCAGACCGCTTCGTCCGCGCCTCCTACTACATCAACGAGGCGACGCAGACCGCCGATCCGCGCCGGGCGGTGGCGACCGTCTTCAGCGTGATGCGCAACGTCTCGGTGCCGATCGGCATCAAGCTCCCCGGCCAGCCGAACATCGCCGACACGTTGTGGCTGACGGTCGCGGACCAGAAGAACAAGGTCTACTATTATCAGGACACCAACAGCCCCGGCATCCTCTGGGCCAACCTGAACGCGATGGACTTCAGCGAGGGCTCGGGCCCGCGCCGTCTGTTGATGGACGGCAACCCCGATCTGGCGGGCGACCAGACGGCGAACTTCCAGACGGCCGAATTGTTCAAGTTCATGTCGCCTGACGTGCCTCACTGAGCCATCGGAAAACCGCGGCTCCGCGCGCGGCCTCGGGGCTGCCGCGCGGTGCCGCGACCAGGTCCCGGTGTCGTGCGTCCGGTCGCCGGGGCGCAGATATCTGCGCGCGACCGCATGCATGGCCGGACGCGCCTGTCGGAAAGCGGGATGTCTGGTGATTGGTCGGGCAGAGAGGATTCGAACCTCCGACCCCCTGCTCCCGAAGCAGGTGCGCTACCAGGCTGCGCTACTGCCCGACCGTGGCGCGTGACTAGCGCCGGTTCCCCGTCTTTGCAAGGTCAATCATGCGACGCGCCGGGGCTTGCCGTCGCCCCTGTGCGGCGACACACTGGTTGCGGGGAGAGCCAGTGGATCATGACGACGCTGTTCGCGCTTGCCGGGGGAATCGGCATCTTTCTTCTGGGCATGGAGATGATGACCGCCGCGCTGCGCGAACAGGCGGGGCCGGGGCTGCGCGGGCTTCTGGCGCGGTCGACGACGACGCCCTTGCGGGGCGTGATGACCGGGGCCGCCACCACCGCCGTGATCCAGTCCTCCAGCGCCACCACGGTGATGACCGTGGGCTTCGTCGGCGCGGGCCTGATCCCGATGACCCATGCGCTGGGCGTGATCTACGGCGCGAACATCGGCACCACCATGACCGGATGGCTGGTGTCGATCCTGGGCTTCAAGCTGAACCTCGGCGCCTTCGCGGCCCTCCTGCTGTTGCCGGCGAGCCTGGGTGTCCTGCTGGCGAAGGGGCAGACGGCGCGCATCGGTCGCGCGGTCGCGGGCCTGTGCCTGCTGCTGGTGGGGCTGGACCTGATGCAGGAGGGCGCGTCCGGGCTAGGCGCCCATGTCACGCCCGACGACCTGCCGGGGACGGGCGCCTTCGGGTTGATCGCGCTGGCGGGAATAGGCCTGGCGCTGACCGTGGCGATGCAATCCTCGTCCGCGGCTGTGGCGCTGGCGCTGGTCATGCTGCAGGGCGGCGCGCTGACCCTGGTGCAGGGTGCGGCCATCGTGGTGGGGATGAACGTCGGCACCACCTTCACGGCGCTCCTCGCCTCGGTCGGCGGGTCGCGGCCGATGCGGCAGGTGGCGGTGGCGAACCTGCTCTTCAACCTCGTGGTGTCGGGTCTGGCGCTGCCGCTTTTGTGGCTCTTCGCCGACAGGCTGACGGGGCTGGGCGGGCTGACCGACGCGGCGACGGCCCTTCTGCTGTTCCACACGGGCTTCAACCTCGTCGGCACGACGATCTTCCTGCCGCTGACCGACCGGTTCGCGGCCCTGGTCGCGCGGCTGGTGCCCGAGATCCGGCAGCCCGGCCTCGTCTCGCTGGACCGCTCGGCGCTGGGCGATGTCGACACGGCGCTGCTGACCGCGCAGACGGCCGTCGATGCCATCGCGGCGCGGCTTTTCTCGGCGCTGGGGGCGGGGATGTGCACACCGCCCGATTACCGCGCGCTGGCGGCGCTGGCCCCGGTCGCGGCGGCGCTGGACGATCTGCGGGCCTTCATGGCGGACCTGCACATCCCGGCCGACCGCGACCGCGCGCGCGAAGGTTTCGCCGCCCTCCTGCACCAGGTCGACCACCTGTCGCGGATGCTGGCCCGAACGGGTCAGACCGCGCATATCGACAGCCTGCTGGACGACCGCATCCTGCGGCGCGGATCGCTGGCGGCGGGGGCCTGCCTGCGGCGCCTGGGCGACAATCCCACTCCGCGCGAGGAAGCGCGGATCGCCCGGATCATGCGCCATCTGGACCACCGCCGCGACCGCCATCGCCGGGGGCTTCTTCTGGGCGAACATGCGGGCCTCTATTCGCTGCCCGAGGTCTTCGCCCATACCGACGCGATGCGCTGGCTGGGGCGCATCCTGCATCATGCCGAACGGGTGGTGTTCTACCGACAGCAGACGCGGCAGGCCCTGCCCGCCGCGTCGCAAGCGTGAGTCAGAGGCTGGCGTCCAGCGCGGCGAGAATCGCGTCGCCCATGCCGGTGGTCGAGACCGGCGCGACCCCTTCGGCGCCCAGAAGGTCGGCCGTGCGCACGCCGTCCGCCAGCACGCGTTCCACCGCCTTTTCCAGCCGGTCGGCCTCGTCTCCCATGTCGAAGGAATAGCGCAGCGCCATCGCGAAGCTCAGGATGCAGGCGATGGGGTTCGCCTTGCCCTGTCCGGCGATATCGGGGGCCGAACCGTGCACGGGTTCATAGAGCGCCTTGGGCCGCCCGTTCGCCATCGGCGCGCCAAGGCTGGCCGAAGGCAGCATTCCCAGAGATCCCGTCAGCATCGCGGCCAGGTCCGATAGCAGGTCGCCGAACAGGTTGTCGGTCACGATCACGTCGAACTGCTTGGGCCAGCGGGTCAGCTGCATCGCGCCGGCGTCGGCATACATGTGCGACAGCTCGACCTCGGGGTAATCCTTGCCGACGCGGGTCACCACCTCGCGCCAGAGAATCCCCGACTCCATCACGTTGGCCTTTTCCATCGAACACAGCTTGCGGTTCCGGCGCATCGCCAGTTCGAAGGCGGCGCGGGCGACGCGGTCGATCTCGCTCTCGGTATAGCGCTGGGTGTTGATGCCGACGCGCTCGTTGCCTTCCTGGAAGATGCCGCGCGGTTCGCCGAAATAGACGCCGCTCGTCAGTTCGCGCACGATCATGATGTCGAGGCCCGCGACGACCTCCTTCTTCAGCGACGAGAAATCCGACAGCGCGTCGAAGCACTGGGCCGGGCGCAGGTTGGCAAACAGGTCCATCTCCTTGCGCAGGCGCAACAGGCCGCGTTCGGGCTTCACGCTGAAATCGAGGTTGTCGTATTTCGGCCCGCCCACGGCGCCCAGCAGGACGGCGTCGACCGCCTGTGCCCTGGCCATGGTGTCGTCATGCAAGGGCGTTCCGTGCCTGTCGTAGGCGGCGCCGCCCACCAGGTCCTCGGTCACGTCGAAATGCATCCCGCGCTTGGCGCCGAACCAGTCGATGATGCGCTTGACCTCGGCCATGACTTCGGGGCCGATGCCGTCTCCGGCCAGGATCAGAAGCGAAGGGTTGGGCATTTGGGCTGTCTCCGGATGCGGTTTTCTTCGCCCAGCGGCCTATCCCGGAGACGCGGCGCGGTCAATATTGCCCGGCGGCCGCAGCCGGTCGGCGATACCCTGCGCCAGCCTCTCCCAGACATGCGCCACGCGCGGGATGCGGCGCACGTTTTCCTGCGCGGTCAGCCAGACCGGCAGGGGGGCGATCTCGATGCCCAGGCGCAGTTCCTCGACGAGGGGATCGGTTCGGGCGACCGCTGCCTGGCAGAAGCCCACGCCGCCGCCCGCCCGCACCAGTTCCCAATAGGCGGTCTGGGTGTCCGTGCGCAGGGCGAAATCCTCGGGCGCCATGTCCCAGCCCATCGCCGCCATGCCCTGCCGGATCAGCGGATTGCGGTCATAGCCCACGAAGGCATGGGCGCGCAGCGCGTCGAGGTCGCGGGGCCTGCCTGCGCGGTCCAGGTAGCTGCGCGCCGCGAAGACGCCGATCCCGATGTCGCCCAGGTGCCGCGTGACCAGGTCCAGCTGGCGCGGGCGATACATGCGCAGCGCGATGTCGGCCTCGCGGAAGGACAGGTTCTCGGTCTCGTCGCTGGGCATCAGCACCAGCGACAGGCCCGGCGCCCCGGCCGCGATCGCTGCCAGCACGGGCGGCAGAAGGTGATGGGCCACGAATTCGCTGGCGGCGATGCGCACGGTTCCGGACAGGGTTCCCGCCTGCGCCTCGGCCCGCAGCGCGATGTCGCGCATCCCGGCCTGCATGGCGCGGGCGGGCTCCAGCAGGTCCTGTCCCGCAGGCGTCAGGGACAGGCCCCGCGGGTGGCGCCGGAACAGCTCGACCCCCAGCCGCGCTTCCAGCGAGCGCACATGCCGCCCCAGCGTCGGCTGGCTGTGACCGGTGGCCTGCGCCGCGCCCGACAGAGATCCGGCCTCCGCCACCGCAAGGAAGGACTGGATCAGCGACCAGTCGGGCCTGTCCGAAACGATATCCATTCACGCATGAATATCCGATCTTCAAATCCATGCAATTTCTTTGTTACGCCGTTGGACCTATCGTCGCCCGCATCCAGGGTTCAGGAAAAAGAAGGGAGATCACGGATGACGGGACAGGTTCTGATCCTGGGCCAGAGCGGGCGTTTCGGGCGCAACGCGGCGCAGGCCTTCGCCCGGGCAGGCTGGCAGGTGCGCGGTTTCGACCGCGCCCGCGACGACCTGATGCGCGTCGCCGAAGGCGTCGACGTGATCCTCTGCGCCTGGAACCCGCCCTATCCCGATTGGGCCGCACAGGTGCCTGCCCTTCACGCCGCGGTCCGGGCGGCTGCGCTGCGCCATGACGCGACCGTGATCGTGCCGGGCAACGTCTATGTCTTCGGGGCGGGCACGCCCGTGCCCTGGGGTCCGGACAGCCCGCACGCCGCGCGCAATCCGCTGGGCCTGATCCGGGTTCGGATGGAGGCCGCCTATCGCGATGAAGGCGTGCGCACGATCCTGCTGCGCGGGGGCGATTTCCTCGATACCGGCGCGACCGGCAACTGGTTCGACCGGATGATGGTGCCGAAGCTGCCCAAGGGCCGCTTCGTCTATCCCGGCGATCCCGACATCCCCCATGCCTGGGCCTGGTTGCCCGACATGACCCGCGCCGCCGCCGACCTGGCGGGCCTGCGCGCCGATCTGCCCCGCTTCGCCGACATTCCCTTTCCCGGCTATACCCTGACGGGGCGGCAGATCCGCGACATTCTGGCCCGCATCACCGGGCGCGATCTGCGCCTCAAGCGGCTGAACTGGCTGCCCCTGCGGCTGGCCGCGCCGGTCTGGCCGATGGGGCGGTGCCTCCTCGAGATGCGCTATCTCTGGGACACGCCGCATTCCCTGGACGATGCGCCCCTGCGCCGCCTGCTGCCCGGTTTCACCCCGACCGATCCTGACGACGCCTTTCGCGCCGCCATCGCCCACCTGGGGTTCTGACCCTCAGGGCCAGTCGATGTCCACCCAGACCAGGCGGTGGCGGCTGGCGGCCAGGGCGTCCTCATGCCCGGCCTCGCCCGGGGCGGGCCAGAAGACGCCGCTGCCCAGAACCCTCAGCCCCGCCGACGGCAGGACGTAGTCCACCCGCAACCGCCCGACTTCGGGCCAGTCCACGCTGTCCAGCGCATCGGGGCCGGCATGGCCCTGCGCCCCCGCCTGCGCCGCGCCTGCACTTTGCGGGGCGGGATCCTGCAGCCGCGGGTCGGCCAGCAGCGCGCGGATCGCTTCGCGCCGCCCGTCGCTGTCCTGCGCGTCCAGGTTCGCCGATCCCGCGATCACGAAAGGCCCCGGCGGCGGCGTGCCGACCTGCCCGTCGAGGACCCTCTGCCAGAACAGGATCTCGTCATGGTTGCGCCTGCCGTTGGCGTCCTCGGGTCCGTCGAAGACCGGGGGCCCGGCGTGAAAGGCCATCACGTCCAGCCGACCGCCGGGCAGCTGGAAGGGCAGGACCCAATGCCCGGACGAGGACAGGCGCTGCACGGCGCGGCCTGCGTCCGAGGGGAAGGGCGTGCCCTCGGGCGTCACCGGCAGCAAGGCGCCCGGCAGATCGGCCCAGAGCAGCGTCGTGAAATCCTGGACCGCGTCCCTGTCGACGGGAAACCGCGCCAGGACCGCCATCGCGCCCTGTCCGTAGAAGCGCCCGTAACCTTGCGCGTCGCGCGCGGTGCCGGTCCGGCCGTCGCCATCCATGTCGAGCCCCGTGGCCAGCCCCCGGTTCGTCGGCAGGGCAAGGCGGGTGTCGTAGAGGACGCCTTGCGCCGCCAGCGCATCGGCCAGTGCGCTCAGCGCGGCCAGCCCGTGGTCGTGGTCGAGGCCCTGAAGGATCAGGATATCGGGATCGACCCGCGCGATCACCGCGACCACCGCCGCGATCTGCGCATCCCCGCCCCGGGTCAGGTCGCGCAGCAGAAGACCGGGGCCATCGCGCATCAGTTCGGCGTTGAAGCTGGCGATGCGCAGGGGCTCGGCCCCTGCGTCCGGCGCCCACAGGGCAAGGGCGGCCACCAGGGCGGCGGCCGGTCGCATCACGCCGTCTGCAACGGTCGCTCACCGGCGTAGGTGCGGCGGCGCTTGGCCTCGATCAGGTCGGCGATCCGGGCGAGGGCGATGCCGCGCATGATCAGGCTGGCGGGCAGGAAGGCCCAGGCGCTGACCGTCCAGATCATCGTGTGCGGATTGGCCAGCATCAGGGGATCGATCATCGCCGAGGCCAGCTTGATGGCGGCGGGAATGATGAAGGGCAGAAGCACGCCCAGGATGATGTTCACCCGCGCATCGCGATAGAGACGCTCGACCACGTCGCCGCCCGTCGTCGGGTCGAAGAGCGGCATGTTCGTCCACACGTTGAACGACCCGCGGCCCGTGGGCCATCCCCTGACGCGCACCGCCAGCAGGAACAGCGCGATCGTCGCCAGGCAGATCGCGTAGGCGGTGGCCGCATTGGCGCGCAGCGCCAGCGCCAGTTCGGGCGGCGCATCCGTCGGCAGCATCAGCACCAGAAGGCGCACCGGCGAATAGGGAAAGTCCAGCATCGCCCCCATCTGCGCCGCGATCTGCGTCGCATGGGCGGTCATCCCGGTGGGCGTGATCGGGTCCTTGGCCAGCAGCGTCAGCGCGAAGATCGTGCCGAAGAACGCCAGGAAGCGCAGCCGGTTCAGGGGCGGCGCGTCGCGGAATTCCAGGATCGTGGGGAAATTGGTGTTGTATTCGGTGAAGGTCAGGATCGCCGCGATGATGGCGACGAAGGCCACGATGTCGGGCGTGCCGACGGCCGAACCGTTCAGCAGCAGGGATGGCGTGGCGATCGCCACCGCAACCATGGCCGCGCGCATGGCGGCCCCTGTGAGTCTCACAAGCACGTCTCGATACCCTTCAAACTGGACAGGCCCGGTTCTCTGCCTTGCCTTGCGCCAACTTGCCCCGCTGCCGCGGGGTTGCCTCAATTCGGACACATTTGTGCCGTCTTTCGGCCTACCACTCAACTGTCGAAGCCATAAGGTCCGGATTTTACGGCGAATTCATGATGAAACTGGTGCCACTTTGCATCAAATGCAGGCATCCTATGGGGACACATGCTCGCCACCACAAGATATAGCGCCCGAAAGGGGTCCGGGCGCCATCTGGTCCGTTTACGTTTTGGGCAGTCCCAGACCCGGACTCGGGCCCGGGCTCAGACCCAGGGGCGCGACTGGGCGGTCTTCGCCTCGTAGGCGTCGATGGACGCGGCCTTCTCCATCGTCAGGCCGATATCGTCCAGCCCGTTCAGCAGGCAGTGCTTCTTGAAGGCATCGACCTCGAACCGGAAGACCTCGCCGTCCGACGAGGTGACGGTCTGCGCCTCGAGATCGACGATCATCCGGGCATTCGCACCCTTCTCGGCGTCCTTCATCAGAACGTCCACGGCCTCCTGCGGCAGGACGACGGGCAGGATGCCGTTCTTGAAGCAGTTGTTGTAGAAGATGTCGGCGAAGGAGGTCGAGATCACGCAGCGGATCCCGAAATCCAGAAGCGCCCAGGGCGCGTGTTCGCGCGACGACCCGCAGCCGAAATTGTCGCCCGCGACCAGGATCTGCGCCTCGCGGTATTGCGGCTGGTTCAGCACGAAACCGGGGATTTCCTGCCCGTCCGGGGTATAGCGCATCTCGTCGAACAGGTTCTTGCCCAGGCCCGAGCGCTGGATCGTCTTCAGGAACTGCTTGGGAATGATCATGTCGGTGTCGATGTTGACCAGCGGCATGGGCGCCGCGATG
>SBFT01000414.1 GCA_006227805.1 Paracoccaceae bacterium | reverse complement strand
GCGACCTTCAGATCTTCAAGGGCCGCTACTCTCTGCACCGCGTCGCCCCCCTCGACGGGCCGACGCCCCGGCATGTGGCGATCTTCTCCTATGTCGATGCGCCGGGCATGGTGGGCAGCGTCGAGCGCACACGCCAATTGTATGGCCGCACCTTGCCGGTCCACCACGAACGGGACAGACAAAGAACCGACGCCCTGATCGACTGAGGGGCGCTGACAACCCGCCAGACGAGCATCGGCCGCGACACGGGCCGCGCCGAAGAGACGGCCTTCCGCGATCTGTCCATTTCCCGCTTAACACCCCCCGCCGCTTTCCGTATATTGCGGCGCAACAAGGGTGAACCCACCAGATAAGGGACATCCGGGCAGCGAGCGGGGGCAGGACATGGCGCATATCATCGTCGTGGGGAACGAAAAGGGCGGCGCGGGCAAATCCACCGTGTCGATGCACGTGGCCAGCGCCCTGTCCCGGATGGGGCACCGGATATCCTGCCTCGATCTCGACCTGCGGCAGCGCACGCTGGGCCGCTACATCGAGAACCGCCGTCAATACACTGCCAAGACGCGCCTGCCCCTGCCGCAGATGGAATATCACGACCTGCCCGAGATCGACCCCGCCACCCTGCGCCCGGGCGAGAACATCTATGACCACCGCCTGTCCGCCGCGATCACCGCGATCGAGGCCGACAGCGACTTCATCCTGATCGACTGCCCCGGCTCACATACAAGGCTGTCCCAGGTGGCGCATTCGCTGGCCGACACGCTGATCACGCCCCTGAACGACAGCTTCATCGATTTCGACCTGCTGGCCCGGATCGATTCGCGCGGCGAAAAGATCCTGGGGCCCTCGGTCTATTCCGAGATGGTCTGGTCGGCGCGGCAATTGCGGGCGCAGGCGGGGCTGAAACCCATCGACTGGATCGTGATGCGCAACCGCGTCGGCACCCAGCGCATGGTCAACAAGGAAAAGATGGAACATGCGCTGAAGATGCTGTCCGAACGCATCGGCTTCCGCATCGCGCCGGGCTTTTCCGAGCGCGTGATCTTCCGCGAACTCTTCCCGCGCGGGCTCACGCTCTTGGATCTCAAGGATATCGGGGTGAAACAGCTCAACATCTCGAACATCGCCGCGCGGCAGGAATTGCGCGACATGATGAAGGCCCTGCGCCTGCCGGGGGTCGAGGTCAACTTCTGAGGCCGGAAAGCCCAGAGGCGCCGCCGCACCGGGCGCCTAGCCGGACCGCGCCAGCCCCCGCAGCATCGCGCGCAGGCGCGCCACGTCCCGGGCCGGGAACTCCGCCGTCAGGGCCGCGTCGTAGTCCTCGGCCTCGCGCCGCAGGTCCTCGTAGACCGCCAGCCCTGCGGCCGTCAGGGTCAGGCGTTCGGCGCGGCGGTCGGTCTCGTCGCGCTGGCGCTTCAGCAGCCGGCGGTCGCTCAGCTTCTGCACCGCGCGGCTGATCTTGGTCTTGTGCATCTTCGCCCGCTCGCCGATCTCGGTCGCGGTCAACTCGCCATAGATGCCCAGGTGGAACAGCACCCGCCATTCCGCCCGCAACATCCCGTAGCGGCTCTTGTAGATCTGCTGGAACTCGATGCTGGCCCGTTCCGCCGCCTGGTTCAGCAGGTAGGGCAGGAAGAGTTGCAGGTCGAAGTCATCTTTTTCGGTCATCGGCGGGTCTCCTCGGTTGTTAGTTACAAAAACAACCATTACAGACGCAACCGGAATTGGAGGATCCGCCGATGAATCGCCCGACCGACCCGCACAAGATGATCCAGGCGACGATGCCCAGCGGCATCACCGAAGGCTACATGCCCGGCTTCGCCAACGACTTCGAGACCGAGGCCCTGCCCGGCGCCCTGCCCCGGGGCATGAACAGCCCGCAGAAATGCAACTATGGCCTCTACGGCGAACAGCTCTCGGGCACCGCCTTCACGGCGAACCCGCCCGAACGCACCTGGACCTACCGCATCCGGCCCAGCGTCAAGCATTCCGCGCGCTACCAGAAGATCGACCTGCCCTACTGGAAATCCGCGCCGAACGTCGACCCGGACGTGATCTCGCTCGGCCAGTATCGTTGGGACCCGGTGCCCCATACCGGCGAGCCCCTCACCTGGCTGACCGGCATGCGCACGATGACCACCGCCGGCGACGTGAATACCCAGGTCGGCATGGCCAGCCACATCTACCTGGTCACCCGGTCGATGAAGGACGAATATTTCTTCTCGGCCGACAGCGAACTCCTGGTGGTGCCGCAGGAGGGCCGCCTGCGCTTCGCCACCGAACTGGGCATCATCGACCTGGAACCGAAGGAGATCGCGATCATTCCCCGCGGCCTCGTCTACCGGGTCGAGGTCCTGGAAGGCCCCGCCCGCGGTTTCGTCTGCGAGAATTACGGCCAGAAGTTCGAGATGCCGGGCCGCGGACCCATCGGCGCGAACTGCATGGCCAACCCGCGCGACTTCAAGGCCCCCGTCGCCGCCTTCGAGGACCGCGAGGTGCCCTCGACCCTGACCGTCAAGTGGTGCGGCCAGTTCCACGTCACCGAGATCCCGCAAAGCCCGCTGGATGTGGTGGCCTGGCACGGCAACTACGCGCCCTACAAATACGACCTGCGCACCTATTGCCCCGTCGGCGCGATCCTCTTCGATCACCCCGATCCCTCGATCTTCACCGTTCTGACCGCACCCTCGGGCGTGCCGGGGACCGCGAACATCGACTTCGTCCTGTTCCGCGAACGCTGGATGGTGGCGGAAAACACCTTCCGCCCGCCCTGGTATCACAAGAACATCATGTCGGAACTGATGGGCAACATCTACGGCCAGTATGACGCCAAGCCCCAGGGCTTCGTCCCCGGCGGCATGTCCCTGCACAACATGATGCTGCCCCACGGCCCCGACCGCGACGCCTTCGAAGGCGCCTCGAACGGCGAACTGAAGCCGCACAAGCTGGACAACACCATGTCCTTCATGTTCGAAACCCGCTTCCCGCAGCACCTGACCGCCTTCGCCGCGAAGGAAGCGCCGCTTCAGGACAACTACATCGACTGCTGGGACAGCCTCGAGAAGAAGTTCGACGGCACGCCGGGCAAGAAATAGGGGGCTGGCGCGCGGTGCCGTTCCGGCCTAGGTCGGAGGGGTGCCTGCCGCAACACCGAGGAGACCGATGTGGCTGCTCTGACCGACCTTCTGTTCTGGATCGTGGTCTTCGCGGTGCTGTTCTTCGGCATCCGCTGGCTTCAGGCCCGCAACCGGAAAGACGAATGACAAGGAGGGCC
>SBFT01000227.1 GCA_006227805.1 Paracoccaceae bacterium | reverse complement strand
ATTACACCCATGACGAGGCGGACCTCTACTGGAGCGTGCCCGACATCGCCGATGCGATCATCGAGACGGAACGCCGCTTCGGCGCCGGTGTCGTCGATGTCCTCGGCCACAGCCTGGGCGCGCGCGGCGTCGCGCTGGCGCTTTACGAGGTGGCCAGCCGCGATCCCGACATCCGCCTCGACGAGGTCGTCCTTCTGGCCCCCGACATCGATTTCGGCATCTTCCAGCGGCTGCTGCCACGCATCCGTCCGATCGCCCGGAACATCACGATCTATGTCGCCGAAGGGGACCGGCCGCTGGCGCTGTCGGCGCAGCTTCACGGATACCCGAGGCTGGGCCAGGCCGGAAACGACGTCTCGACCCTCGGCGATGTTGAGGTCATCGACCTCAGCGCGCTGCCGCTGGAAACCCTGTCGGGCCATCTCTATCACATCCACAGCGCCGATGTGGGGCGGGATCTCGGCCTGCTTCTGAACGACGGACTGCGCGCGGCGGCGCGGCCCGGTCTGGTGCAGGCGGGGCCCAATCTCTGGGCGATGCGGCCCGGGGACGGGGGATCAGCCGACTAGGCCTCGGCGCCGGTGGCGGTCGCTGCGGCTTGCTGCTAGCCTCGCACGATCGCTCACAGGGATGTTCCGGCCAGACATGACACGTTCCTCCGCAATCGAGGCCGTTTCGGCCTATTTCGACGAAGGCCGGTTCCGGGCCGACCTGGGCGCGCTGGTGGCTTTCGAGACCGAAAGCCAGGACAGCACCAAGGCGCCCGAGCTTGCCCGCTATCTTCACGAGGCGATGACCCCGCGCCTGGCGCGCCTGGGTTTCGACTGCCGCGTCCATCCGAACCCGGTCGCGGGGGCGGGCCCCATCCTGGTGGCCGCGCGGATCGAGGACGAAAGCCTGCCCACGATCCTCAGCTACGGGCATGGCGACGTGATCCGCGCCCAGACCGATCAGTGGCGCGCGGGGCTGCATCCCTTCCGGCTGGTCGAGGAGGGCGACAGGCTCTACGGGCGCGGCACCGCCGACAACAAGGGGCAGCACCTGATCAACATCGCCGCGCTGGAGGCGGTTCTGGCGGTCCGCGGTCGGTTGGGTTTCAACTGCCGCATCGTGATCGAGACCGGCGAGGAGACGGGCTCGCCCGGTCTGGCCGCGTTCTTCGCGGCGCAGAGGGAGGCATTGCGGGCGGACGTGCTGATCGCCTCGGACGGGCCGCGCCTGCAACCGGGGACGCCCACGATCTTCATGGGGGCGCGCGGATGCGTGAATTTCGACCTTGTCGTCGATCTGCGCGAGGGCGCGCATCATTCGGGCAACTGGGGCGGGCTTCTGGCCGATCCGGCGATGATCCTGGTGCAGGCGCTGGCCACGATCACCGATGCGCGCGGCCAGATCCGCGTGCCCGAGTGGCGTCCCGACAGCCTGACCGACGACGTCCGCGCGGCCCTGCGCGGGCTTCCCGTCGCAGGCGGTGAGGGACCGGCCATCGACGAGGACTGGGGCGAGGAAGGCCTGACCCCGGCGGAACGCGCCTTCGGCTGGAACAGTTTCGCGATCCTGGCGATGACCAGCGGCGTGCCTGACGCCCCGGTCAACGCGATATCGGCCCGCGCCCGCGCGACCTGCCAGTTGCGCCATGTGGTGGGCACCGATCCCGCCGACATCCTGCCCGCGCTGCGCCGCCATCTCGACGCCCATGGCTTCGGACAGGTCCGGATCGTGCCGGATGATCGCGGCGTCTTCGCCGCGACGCGGCTTGCGCCCGACCACCCCTGGGTGGCCTTCGTGGCGCAGTCGCTGGAACGGACCGCGGGACAGGCGCCGCATGTCCTGCCCAACCTCGCCGGATCGCTGCCGAACGAGACGTTCTCGGAGATCCTCGGCCTGCCGACCGTGTGGATCCCCCATTCCTACCGGGGCTGTTCGCAGCACGCGCCCAACGAACATGTCCTGAAACCCGTCTGCCGCGATGCGCTTCGGCTGATGGCGGGTCTGTTCTGGGACATCGGCGCGGGCGAGGGCCCGCGCTGACCCGGCTCAGCCCGCCAGTTCGGGATGCGGCAGCAGCGCCGGGGGCAGGTTCTGATAGCTGACCGGCCGCAGCCAGCGCGTGATGGCGAGCGTTCCGACCGAGGTCGAGCGCACGTCCGTGCTGGCCGGGTAGGGGCCGCCATGCATCATCGCCGCACAGACCTCGACCCCCGTGGGCCAGCCGTTGAAGAGAAGCCGCCCCGCCTTTTCCTCGAGCACGGGCAGCAGGTCGCGCGCCAGCGCGTGATCGGCCTCGTCGGCCTGGATCGTCGCGGTCAGTTGACCTTCCAGGCCTTCGGCCAGCGCCAGCATCTCGTCCCTGCCCTTGCAGGCGACGATGACCCCGGCTGGCCCGAAGACCTCGTGCCGCAGGGCAGGGGCTTCGGCCCAGGTCGCGGCGTTGGTCCAGAAGATCTCAGGGCGCGCGTATTGCGGGCCTGCGTCACCGGTTGGGTCGGCAATGCGTTCCGCTGTCTGGGACAGGGCTTCGACCCCGGCGAGATAGGCACGGTGAATGCCTTCCGTCAGCATCTTCTGCCCGGCCATTCCGGCGACTGCCGCGATGGCTGCGTCCGTGAAGGTCGACAGCCCGTCGCCGCTGATGCCGACGACGACACCCGGGTTGGTGCAGAACTGTCCCGCCCCCATGGTCAGGGACTGCACCCAGCCTTCGGCCAATGCCCCGGCGCGGGCCTCCAGCGCGGCGGGCAGCAGGAAGACCGGGTTGACCGATCCCAACTCGCCGTAGAAGGGGATGGGCAGGTCGCGCGCGTGGCAGAGGTCGAACAGGGCGCGCCCGCCCCGCAGCGATCCGGTGAAGCCCACGGCACGGATCTCGGGGTGCCGCACCAAGGCTTCGCCCACGTCCTGGCCCGCGCCCTGCACGAACTGGAAGGCGGCACGCGGCATCCCGCAGCGGGCGGCGGCGGCGGAGATGGCGCGCGCGACAAGTTCTCCCGTGCCGGGATGGGCGGGATGGCCCTTGACGATCACCGGGCAGCCTGCGGCCAGCGCGCTGGCGGTGTCGCCGCCCGCCGTCGAGAAGGCCAGCGGGAAGTTCGACGCGCCGAAGACGGCGACGGGACCCACGGGCCGCTGGATCATCTTCAGGTCCGGGCGGGGCAGGGGCTGGCGATCCGGCAGCGCCGGGTCGTGGCGGCGGTCGAGGTAGTCGCCCTTGCGGATGTGGCTGGCGAACAGCCGGAGCTGGCCGGTGGTGCGGCCGCGTTCGCCCTCGAGCCGCGCCT
>SBFT01000257.1 GCA_006227805.1 Paracoccaceae bacterium | reverse complement strand
AGCGGCCAGAGCGGACAGGCCGCGCCGAAGCGCGGCACCGGAAATCCGGCGACGGGCCGCCGCAGCATCAGCGTTCCGGATCCGTCGCAGATGACCAGCCCCAGCCCTGACGACGTCTCGGGCAAGAGCGCCAGCCTGCGGAACACCGTCGCGGGCGGTACGGTACAGGCCCCGGCAAGGCGCAAGGGATCGTGCCCGACCGCCGACAGCGCCGCGCGCAGAACCCCCGATGGCAGCATGCGCGCATCCTCGACCCAAAGCCGGAGCCAGTCGCGGGCCAACGCACGTGCGGCCTGGCTGGCCAGTTCTGCGGCATCAGCCAGGATCGTCTCGGCGGGGTCTCCGGCATCCAGCCCGGCCAGCGTCCAGTCCCGCGCCGCCAGCCAGCCCTCGAATTCCTCCTGCGGGGAACCGAAACCCGCATCTGGCGCGGCAACCCCGTCAAGATAGGCGACCAGTGCCTCGGCACCCGAAGCCAGCCGCGCGGTATCCACCGAAAGGTTGCGGTGGAACCGCTCACGCCATTCGGGCTCGATGTCCGGGGTATCGGCAAGGATGGCCGCCGTCGAACGCACCGCTGCCGTCGCCGACAGCAACTCGTGCAGCGTGGCCGACAGATGCGGATCCTGCGTCATGCGGTCGGCGAGCGCCGCCACCGTGCGTTCGAGGCGGGTCGCCCGCCGATGCTGCGCCGCGACAAGCCGCGCCCAGCCCGGAAACCGCCCGGCCAGTTCCTCCGCCCGCTCGATCTCCACCGGTTCGGCCGCCGCTGCCGCCGCCTCACGCAGGGCCGCGCTCAGATCAGCCTCGCCATCGCCTTCCAGCGCGGCGGCGGTGACCCCCAGCGCGGCCGCAATCCGCGCCAGGACCGGCCCCGCCGCCTTGCGCCGGTTGTGTTCGATCAGGTTGAGGTAGGAGGGCGATATGCCTGCCAGCCGCGCCAGGTCCGCCTGGCGCAGCCCCGCGACAAGACGCCTTTCGCGAATGCGGCTGCCGGTCAGCGTGTCGCGCAAGTTGAAGTCCGCCCCCGTTGCGAAAGTGACCCCGGACCGCCGCGATTTACAGGTCGACCCGGGACACTCAAATCCGGATTTACAGAATTCCAATTGAAAAAGATAGACTTGTCGTTCGGTTAACGCTCAAGACCCCTGTCCGACCCCTCGGCCACCAGCTTGCGCAACTCGGTCTTCAGGACCTTTCCGTAATTGTTCTTGGGCAATTCCTGCAACCGCAGATAGGCCTTGGGCCGCTTGAACCGCGCGATGTTGTCGTTGCAGAGCCGGTCCAGATCCGCCCAGTCGGCCGCGCCCACGACGCAGGCGACGACCTCTTCCCCCCAATCGGGATGCGGTCGGCCGACGACCGAGACCTCGCTCACCTGCGGATGGGTCAGCAGCACCTCCTCGACCTCGCGCGGGTAGACGTTGGAACCGCCGGTGATGATCATGTCCTTCGAGCGGTCCTGCATCGTCAGGTAACCGTCCGCGTCCAGGTATCCCATGTCGCCGGTCATCAGCCAGCCCTTCACCAGCGTCTTCGCGGTGGCCTCGGGGTTCTGCCAGTAGCCCGGCATCACGGTATCGCCACGCACCATGATCTCGCCATGGGCGCCGATGGGCAGGGGATTGCCGTCCGCGTCGCCGATGGCGACCTCGACCGCCGATTGCGCACGCCCGACGCTGCCCAGCCGCTCGCGCCAGCGGGGGTGGCTGCGGTCGGCCACGTCATCGCGCGACAGCACGGTGATGCCCATCGGGCATTCGCCCTGGCCGTAGATCTGGACGAAGACGGGCCCGAAAAGATCGACCGCCTCGATGATGTCGGCGGTGTACATCGGGCCGCCTGCATAGACGATGGTGCGCAGGCCTTCGCCTGTCTCGCCCGTGGCGCGGGCCACATCGGTCATCCGCCGCACCATCGTGGGGGCCGCGAACATCTGGACGGACCCGAAGTGGCGCGCCAGGTCGAAGATCTCGGCCGGATCGAAGCCGCCCGAGGGCGGGCAGACATGGGCGGCGCCCGCGCGGACGTGCAACATGTTGTAGATGCCCGCGCCGTGGCTCATCGGCGCGGCGTAGAGGGTGGCGTCCTCGGGGCGCACGGCGTCGCAATCGCTGACATAGCAGAGCGACATCGTCATCATCATGCGATGCGTGATGCGGACGCCCTTGGGCTTGCCCGTGGTGCCCGAGGTGTAGAACAGCCAGCAGAGGTCATCCGGCGCGCGCGTCGCGGGGCCCTGCCCGTCGCGCGGTCCTTCGAGGATGCCCGCCCAGAGCGGCCCGGTCACATCCACGCGTTGCCCCGGCGCGCCGGCCTCGGCCAGGGCCTCGGTCAGGCCGGGCGAGGTGAAGACGATCTTCGCCCCGCTGTCGCGCAGGATGAAATCGGCCTCGCGCCCGTGCAGCTTGGCATTGATCGGCACCGCGGCGGCGCCCGCATACCACAGGCCATATTGCGCGATCAGGTAGTCGGGCGCGTTCTTCATGAAGATCGCGACGCGGTCGCCGGGCGCGATGCCCTGCCCCTTCAGCCAAGCCGCGACCGCCAGCGCGCGGGCATGAAAGCCCGCGTAATCGGCGACGCAATCGCGCCCCAGATAGAGCGCCGGGCGCGCGGGCCCGAGCGATGCCGTCCGCTGCAGCCAAGTGGCGATGTTCATCTCCGCGCCCGCCCTCCCCTTGCGGCTGCGTGGATCATCCGGTGCCGGTGGGCGGCAGTCAATCGCCCGCGCAGCCCGTTTTCCGCCGCAGGCACTGGTCTTTCCCATCCGGATGCAGCATCACTCGGGTCACCCGGCTCCCGGGCGCACGCGGGCGCTTTTCACCGCCCGCCGCATGAAATATAACCGTCGGACACCAACGGACCCACGGGACAACGTGGCCCGGCAGCAGAGCGGTCGAGGGACAGAATGGCAAGCAAATCGCATGACGCGGACGTCGAATTCATCAGGGCACTGGCCGAGCTTCTGCGCGAGAACGACCTGACGGAACTGCAGGTCAAGCGCGAATACGGCGAGGACGACTCGCTCAACGTCCGCGTCGCCCGGCAGATGCACGTCGCCTCCGCCCCGGCGACGCAGGTGTTCCACGCGCCGATGCCCTTCGCAGAGACGTCCGCCGCGCCCCCTGCCTCTGCCCGCGCGCCCGCCGCGGCCCCCGAGGACCCGGCCCAGCACGCCGGCGCCGTGACCTCGCCCATGGTCGGCACCGTCTACCTCCAGCCCGAGCCCGGCGCGAAGTCCTTCGTCGCGGTCGGCGACAAGGTGGCCGAGGGCCAGAC
>SBFT01000310.1 GCA_006227805.1 Paracoccaceae bacterium | reverse complement strand
TCACGCCACGCTGGGCGGAATGCGCGCCGATGGCCGCGGCGACGACCTGGCCGCGCGCGGTGTCGCGATCAAGGATGGTGACCTTGGCGCCGTGGGCCGCGAAGTGGCGGGCCGTCGCCTCGCCCAGTCCCGAGGCGCCGCCGGTGATCACGGCGGCGGTGTCTTTCAGAAGCATGGTCTTCCTCCCAGTTCAGTCTGTGCTTGCAGGAAGGCCGGGGGCTTTGCCCCCGGACCCCCAGGATATTTGGGGCGAGAGGAAGATGCTGGCCTCTCAGCCCAGTTGCGCCAGCGCGTGCCGCTTGCGCCCCGCGCTGAGTTTGACCGGCGACGACAGCGCGCCCGCGTCGAGCATCAGCCCCGCATCGGTCAGCGGCGCGTCGTCTATGCGCGCGCCGTTCTCGGCGATCAGGCGCTTGGCGTCCTTGCCGGATTTCGCCAGCCCGGTCTGGACCAGCGCCTGCACGATCGAGAGCGGCAGGTCGCCGGGCGTGACGGTCAGCGTGGGTAGATCCTCTCCTATGCCGCCCTTCTCGAAGACCTCGCGCGCGGTGGCTTCCGCCCCTGCCGCGGCCTCGGGTCCGTGGCAGAGCGTGGTGACGGCGTTGGCCAGGACGATCTTGGCGTCGTTGATCTCCGCGCCCGCCAGAGCGCCCAGGCGGTCGCATTCGTCGAGCGGCAGCTCGGTGTAGAGCTTGAGGAAGCGGCCCACGTCGGCATCGGTCGTGTTGCGCCAGAACTGCCAGAATTCGTAAGGCGAGCGCATCTCGGCGTTGAGCCAGACCGCACCATCGGCGGTCTTGCCCATCTTCCTGCCGTCTGATGTGGTCAGAAGCGGCGTGGTCAGCCCGTAGATCTCGTGATCGAGGACGCGGCGCGTCAGGTCGATGCCGTTCACGATGTTGCCCCACTGGTCCGATCCGCCGAACTGCACCAGGCAACCATAGCGGCGGTTCAGTTCCAGGAAGTCATAGGCCTGCAGGATCATGTAGTTGAATTCGAGGAAGGACAGCGATTGTTCGCGGTCGAGGCGCGATTTCACGCTCTCGAAGGACAGCATCCGGTTGACGCTGAAATGCCGCCCGATGTCGCGCAGGAAGTCGAGATAGTTCAGATCGTCCAGCCATTCGGCGTTGTTGAGCATGAGTGCCCCGGTGGGGCTGTCGTCGTAGCTGAGGTATTTCGCGAAGACCTGCTTGATCCCGGCGATGTTGTCGTCGATCTGCGCGGGCGTCAGCAGGGGGCGTTCCTCGGCCCGGAAGGAGGGATCGCCCACCTTGGTCGTGCCGCCGCCCATCAGGGTGATCGGCTTGTGCCCCGTCCTCTGCAGCCAGCGCAGCGTCATGATCTGGATGAGGCTGCCCACGTGCAGCGATTTCGCGGTCGCGTCGAAGCCGATGTATCCCGGCACCACGCCCGCGATCAGAGCCGCGTCGAGGCCCTGGTAGTCTGTGCAGTCGGCAAGAAAGCCGCGCTCCATCATGACACGCATGAAGTCTGATTTCGGGTGATAGGTCATGTCTTGCCTCGGGCGTCCTGTTGTGGCGAGTGTATAGGGGGCGGTCGGGCAAAGGAAAAGGCCATGAATAGGGCCATCAGGGGAAGGGCGGTGCGCGCCCTGGGCGCGATGAGCGGCACATCGCTGGACGGGGTGGACGCGGCGGTGCTGGAAACCGACGGGACTGCGATCCTCGGGTTCGGCGAGACCGGCTATCGGCCCTACGACGCGGCCGAGCGCGCGGTGCTGCGCGCGGGCCTGGGCCAGTGGCAGGGCGAGGCGGTCGAGGCGGCGGCGCGGGTGGTGCTGGAGGCGCATCGCGCGCTGCTCTCGGGGTTCGGGGACGTCGACCTGGTGGGGTTTCACGGACAGACCCTGGCGCACGATCCGCGCGGGCGCGGCACCTTGCAGGTGGGCGACGGCGCGGCGTTGGCGCGCGATCTGGGCCTGCCGGTCGTCTGGGATTTCCGCAGCGACGACGTGGCGCTGGGCGGCGAAGGCGCGCCGCTGGCCCCGTTCTTCCACTTCGCCTGCGCCCGGTGGGCGGGGCTGGAGGCACCCGTGGCTTTCCTGAACCTGGGCGGCGTCGGCAACATCACCTATGTCGATCCGCGCCTCGGCGCGCCCGAGATACCCGGTGCCTGCCTCGCCTTCGATACCGGGCCCGCGAATGCGCCGCTCGACGACTTCATGTCCGAACGGCTGGGCCGGGCGATGGACGAGGGCGGCGCGCTGGCCCGGACAGGCCGGGTCGAGGATGGCGCGCTGGAATTGTTCCTGGCCGAGCCGTATTTCTCAAGAATGCCGCCCAAGTCTCTGGACCGGAACGATTTCGCGGACATGATCGGATTGGTGCGGGAATTGCCCGACGCCGATGCGGCGGCCACTTTGACGGCAATGGTCGCGGCCGCGGTCCTCCAGGGCATGCAGCACCTGCCGAGCCAACCCGAGCGGGTTCTGGTGACGGGCGGCGGGCGGCGCAACCCTGTGATGATGGAGATGCTGCGCGTGGCGCTGGACGCCCGGGTCGATCCGGTCGAGGCGATCGGCCTCGACGGCGACATGCTGGAAGCGCAGGCCTTCGCCTATCTGGCCGTGCGCGTGCTGAACGGGCTGCCCACGTCCTGCCCGGGCACGACGGGCGTCCGCGCGGCCGTGGGCGGCGGCATCGTCAGCAACCCCTAGGCGCGCGGGATGTCGAAGCCGGGCGGGGCCATGGTAAAGCCCTCGAACCGGAAGCCCGGCGAGACGGTGCAGCTGACCAGCGTGTAGTCGCCGGTGCTGCGCGCGGCCTGCCAATGATCCTTCGGCACCACGATCTGCGGCGCGCCCCGGTTCAGGTCCGGCGTCAGCAGGTGATCCGTCGCGGGGCCCGCGTCGTCTGCGCTGATCGACAGGACCAGGGGCGCGCCCGCGTGCCAGAGCCAGATCTCGGCGGCATCCACCTTGTGCCAATGGCTGGCCTCGCCCGCCTTCAGCAGGAAATAGATGCAGGTGCCCGAGGGTCGCCCGGGACCGTCATCGATCCAGGTCTGTCGGTAATGTCCGCCTTCGGGATGCGGCTGAAGGGCAAGGCGGGCGATGATCTCGTCTGCGGTCATGGGGCGAGACTAGCGCGACTGCCGGACCTTGCAAGCGGGCTTGCGGCGGGCGGCGGCTTGAGGTCAGGTGTGCGACATGGGTCAGCGGATCGTCATCATCGGGGCAGGGATCATCGGCGCGGCGGTGGCCTTGCGGCTGACCCAGGCGGGCCATGACGTGACGGTGATCGAGGCGGGCGCGCCGGGCGGCGGCGCGACGGGGCGCAGTTTCGGCTGGATCAATGCCAGCTTTCACCAGGACGCGGCGCATTTCGCGCTGCGCGCGGAAGGGATGGCGGCCTGGCGGCGGCTGGACCTGCCCGGAGTGTCCTGGCCCGGCTGCCTGTGGTTCGAGGAGCAGGGAGACGCCTTCGCTTCGGTCCACAAGCACCTGACATCCCTGGGATATCCGGTCGAGGTTCTGGAGAGCGACGCCATTGCCCGGGCCGAGCCCGCCCTGGCCGCGCCGCCCGCGCGCGCCCTGCGTTTTCCCGGCGAAGGCGTGGCCGAGGCAGCCCTGGTCGCGCAAGACCTCCTGGCCCGGGCCACGGCCCTCGGCGCGCGCCTGTGGTCCGGCATCGCCGTCCGGGGCATCGCCGACAGGGCCGGGCGCGTCGGCGGGGTCCTCACCGATGCAGGCGCGATCGCGGCCGACACCGTGCTGGTCTGCGCCGGAACCGGGACGCCGGGTCTGGTGGGTCCGCTGGGTGTCAAGCTGCCCATGCTGGACCGGCCGGGCCTCTTGCTGACGACACAGGCCCTGCCGCCGCTTCTGGGCCATATCGTCGTCGCACCGGGGCAGGAAGTGCGGCAATTGCCCGATGGGCGCCTGCTGGCGCCGACCTCTCCCAATCACCAGGGCGACGCAGCCGAAACGCTGGCCGATACTGCCGAGACCCTGGCCGAGGCGGCGCGGGCGCGCGTCGCGGCGCTGATCGGGCGCGATATCCGGCTGACCGGGATCACGCTCGCCCATCGTCCCGTGCCGGGCGATGGCCTGCCCGTGGTGGGGCCGTCGGGCCCGGACGGGCTCTACCTCGCCGTGATGCATTCCGGCGTGACGCTGGCCGCGATCATGGCCGAGCTGATCGCGGCCGAACTGACCAATGGCGGGCCGCAGGCGCTGCTCGCACCCTATCGGCCCGCGCGCTTCGCCTAGCCGCGGAGGCGCGCACCATCGGCATCGAAGAGCACGTCCGTCACGACGCGCGCGGGGCGCATCTGGCCCAGGATCTCGATCTCGACCTCGAGGCCGTCCGCGATCCGCTCGCGCGGCAGGAAACCTTGCGCCACGGACTTGCCCGCCCAGTGCGAATAGCCGCCCGAGGTGCAGAAGCCCACGACCTTGCCGTCGAGCCAGATCGGCTCGTAGCCCTGGACATCGGCGTCATCCGCATCGACGACGAAGGCGCAGAGCCTGCGCGCGGGCGGATTGGCGCGTTCGGCCTCGGCCGCCTTCCGACCGATGAAGTCGGCGTTCTTCTTCCACGAGATGAAGCGGTCGAGGCCCGTCTCGGCCGCCGTGTAGTCGGGCGAGAATTCCGACAGCCACGACCCGAAGAACCGATCGAGCCGCAGCGACATCATCGCGCGCATCCCGAAAGGCACCATGCCATGCGCCTCACCCGCCTTCCACAAGGTCCACCACAGCTGGCGCTGGGCCATCGCGTCGCAATAGATCTCGTAGCCCAGATCGCCGGTATACGAGACGCGCTGCACGATGCAGTCGGTCATGCCCACGGTCATCGGCGTCACGTCGAGGAATTTCACCGCGTCCACATCCGCCCGCGTGCAGGCGCGCAGCACCTCGCGCGCCTTCGGGCCCGCGATCTGGAAGCCGTTGACGCTATCGCTGATGTTCCGGACGCTTACGCCCGGTTCCTCATGTTGCCGGAACCAGCGCATGTGATAGTTCTGCGCACCATAGCTCGCCGTCAGGCGGAAGCGGTCAGGGCCGAGGCAGGAGATCGTGAAATCCCCGATCAGCTTGCCCCCGGGCGACAGCATGGGCGTCAGCGACAGGCGGCCCTGCGCGGGCACGCGGCCCGCCATGATCCGGTCGAGCCAGGCGCGCGCGCCCGGTCCCGTCACCTCGTATTTGCCGAAATTGTGGATCTCGTTGATGCCCACGCCTTCGCGGACCCCGCGCACCTCGCGGCCCGTCGCGGCAAAGGCGTCCGAGCGGCGGAAGGAGGGGGTCTCGTAGGCGGGCTCGTCACCTTGGGCGTAGTAGTTCACGACTTCGAGGCCATATTGCGCGCCCCAGACCGCGCCCATGTCGCTGAAGATGTCGTACATCGGCGTGGTCCGGTTCGGCCGCGCGGCGGGCAGTTCCTCGTTGGGGTAACTCACGCTGAAGCGCTTCTGGTAGTTCTCGATCACCTTGGGCAGGGTATAGCCCGGGCTGATCCAGTCGCCGAAGCGGGCGACGTCCATGGCGCTCACGTCCCGCTCGGGCTCGCCCTCGACCATCCATTGCGCGAGCATGAGGCCCACGCCGCCGCCCTGGCTGAAGCCCGCCATGACGCCGCAGGCCGACCAGTAGTTGCGCAGGCCCGGCACCGGGCCCACCAGCGGGTTGCCGTCGGGGGCGAAGGTGAAGGGGCCGTGGATGACGCTCTTCACCCCCGCCCGTCCCAGGACGGGGAAGCGTCGGTAGGCGAATTCGATGCTTTCCGTGATCTTGTCGAAATCGTCGGGCAGAAGCTCATGCCCGAAATCCCAGCGCGTGCCGTCGACCGCCCAGGGGCGGCAACGCTGCTCGTAGAACCCGATGCAGAGCCCGCGCCCCTCCTGCCGCAGATAGCTTTCGCCCGCGGGGTCCATCACGTGGGGATGCTCGCCCCCCGCATCGATGATCGCCTCGATCTCGGGGATGGTGTCGGTGACGATGTATTGATGTTCCATCGGGTGCAGCGGGAAATAGACCCCCGCCATCGCGCCCACCTCGCGCGCCCAGAGGCCGCCCGCATTCACCACGTGTTCGGCATGGATCGTTCCCTTGTCGGTGACCACGTCCCAGGTGCCGTCGGGGCGCTGGTTCGTCTCGTGCACCATGCAGTTGATCTCGATCGTCGCCCCGCCCATGCGCGCGGCCCTGGCATAGGCATGCGTCGTCCCCGACGGGTCGAGATGCCCGTCCAGCGGATCGTAGAGCGCGCCGATGATGCCATCGAGATTGGTGATCGGCGCGATCTTCGCGATCTCCTCGGGACCCACGATTTCCGTCTCCAGCCCCATGAAGCGGTGCTTGGCGCGTTCGGCCACCAGCATGTCGAATCGGTCGCGGTTGTCGGCCAGCGTGATGCCGCCCACATGGTGCAACCCGCAGGACATGCCGGTGATGGCCTCGAGCTCCTTGTAAAGGCGGATCGTGTAGCCCTGAAGGGCGGCCATGTTGGTGTCGCCGTTCAGCGTGTGGAACCCGCCCGCCGCGTGCCAGGTGGATCCGCTGGTCAGTTCGCGCCGCTCCAGCAGCATCACGTCCGACCAGCCCAGCTTGGTCAGGTGGTAGAGCACGCTGCATCCGACGACGCCGCCGCCGATCACGACGACGCGGGTGGTGGTTTTCATGAAGGCCTCCGCAATCCGTTTGCACCGACACTGCTGCGACGGCTGCCCGCAGGCTGCATCAGCCGCGACAGATCATGTCGCAAAGCCGCGCCTGGCCTTCCTCTCGCGAAAAATATCCCGGGGGAGGCCCGTCAGGGCCGGGGGCAGAGCCCCCTC
Source organism: Paracoccaceae bacterium (assembly GCA_006227805.1). Lineage (GTDB taxonomy): Bacteria > Pseudomonadota > Alphaproteobacteria > Rhodobacterales > Rhodobacteraceae > JAGYKE01. The sequence continues at coordinate 2,354 of SBFT01000310.1, read as the reverse complement.
AGCGCCCCGACCAGATCCAGCCGCCGCCATGGATGCGGGTGCCGCCGGTCTCGTAGAAGACGCAGGCCTGCCCGGGCGAGACGCCCTGCTCGGGATCCAGCAACTCGACCTGCGCCTCGACCGCCGAGATCGGGCGCAGGATCGCGGGCCTCGGCGGCCGGGTCGAGCGCACCTTGACCGAGACATGCCATTCCGCGCGGCTGTCGAAGGGCTGGTCGCCCAGCCAGTTGATCTCGCGCACGGGGATGGTGCGGGTGGCCAGCATCTCCTTCGGTCCCACGATCACGCGGCGCGCGTCGACGTCCAGCCGCACCACGAACAGGGGTTCGGACAGCCCGCCGATCCCCAGGCCCCGGCGCTGGCCGATCGTGTAGTGGATCACGCCCTCGTGCCGGCCCAGGACCCGGCCATCGGCATGCACGATCTCGCCCGGTTCTGCCGCCCCGGGGCGCAGCTTCTCGATCACCGCAGCATAATCGCCGTTCGGCACGAAGCAGATGTCCTGGCTGTCGGGCTTGTCCGCGACGCCGAGGCCGTATTGCGCGGCCAGGGCGCGGGTCGCGTCCTTGGACGGTAGGTGGCCCAGCGGAAAGCGCAGGAACTCCAGCTGCTCGCGCGTGGTCGAGAACAGGAAATAGGACTGGTCGCGGTTCGCATCCTCGGCGCAGTGCAATTCCGGCCCGTTCGGCCCCATCTTGCGCTGGATGTAATGGCCCGTCGCCATGCAGTCGGCTTCCAGGTCGCGCGCGGTTTCCAGCAGGTCCTTGAACTTGACGCGTTCGTTGCAGCGGATGCAGGGCACGGGCGTCGCGCCTGCAAGATAGCTGTCGGCGAATTCGTCGATCACCGCGTCGCGGAAGATGTTCTCGTAGTCGAGGACGTAATGGGGAAAGCCGCGCTCTTCCGCCACGCGGCGGGCATCGTGGATGTCGAGACCCGCGCAGCAGGCGCCCTTCTTGGCCAGCGCCGCACCGTGATCGTAGAGCTGAAGCGTCACACCCACGACGTCATAGCCCTGTTCGGCCAGGTGCGCGGCCACGACCGAGCTGTCGACGCCACCCGACATCGCCACCACGACCCGCGTTTCGGCGGGCGGCTTGGCGAAGCCGAGCGAATTGAGCGATTCTGGGCGGTCGAGCGCCATGGGACAAGCACCTGTCAAAGCCGGAAGGAGTGGGGCCCAAGCGGCCCGACATGTCGCGCAGAATATAGGAAAATCCTTGGTTTTCTCAAGGCCGCGTTTCACCCGTCGTTAAGCGCGATTGGTCAGCATCAGTGCCGGAACCAAGGAAGCCGGAAAATGTATCTGAAGAAAGTGACTGGTCCGCGCGCCGTCAGCCTGCCCAATGGCCAGGTCATGACCATGGGGGATCTGCCCCCGGTCACGACCACGCGTTGGGTGGCCTCGCGCAAGGCGCGCGTGGTGCGCGGGGTGCTCTATGGGCTGATCACCCAGGCCGAAGCCCTTGCCCGATATGGCCTGACCGAGGAGGAGTTCCTGGGCTGGGTTTCGGCCGTGGCCGAGCATGGAGAGAAAGCGCTGAAAACAACGCATCTGAAGAAATATAGACAACCATAGGTAGAATATGTCATGATGTTGAAACGGGTAACGTGCGGTTAACCTTTTTTGTTCACGGTTGGGTCCAATCGACAACGCCAAAGGCTTGATGAGCGGAGACTGACGGAATGCGAATTCTTCTGGTGGAAGACGATCCGACCACATCGAAAAGCATCGAGCTGATGCTGACCCATGCCAACCTGAACGTCTATTGCACCGATCTGGGCGAGGAAGGGATCGACCTTGCCAAGCTCTACGATTACGACCTGATCCTTCTGGACCTCAACCTGCCGGACATGAACGGCCATGACGTGCTGCGCCAGTTGCGTCTGGCGCGGATCTCGACGCCGATCCTGATCCTGTCGGGCGAGAACGATACCGAGACCAAGATCCGCGGCTTCGGCTTCGGCGCGGATGATTTCCTGTCGAAACCCTTCCATCGCGACGAACTGGTGGCGCGCATCCACGCCATCATCCGCCGGTCCAAGGGCCATTCGCAATCGGTCATCCATACCGGCCGGATCGCGGTCAATCTCGACGCCAAGACGGTCGAGGCCGATGGCAACGCGGTGCATCTGACCGGCAAGGAATACCAGATGCTGGAACTGCTCAGCCTGCGCAAGGGCACCACCCTGACGAAGGAGATGTTCCTGAACCATCTCTACGGCGGGATGGACGAACCGGAACTGAAGATCATCGACGTCTTCATCTGCAAGCTGCGCAAGAAGCTCAGCACCGCGACGGGTGGTGCCAACTACATCGAAACCGTCTGGGGCAGGGGCTATGTGCTGCGCGA
>SBFT01000197.1 GCA_006227805.1 Paracoccaceae bacterium | reverse complement strand
TCGAGCGCCACGCCGCGTTCGCGCGCAAGACGGCGCGCATGAGGGCTGGCGCGGAGGCGGCCGTCCGGGGCCGGCGCGACGGACGCGTCAGCCCGCGGATGCGCGACAGCAGGACCGGAGCCCTTGGCCGCGGGCACGGGCATCGCCGTTTCGCCTTCGGTGTCGGTGACCTCGCCCAGCGGCACGCCCAGGGGGGCCTCGTGCCCCGCGGGCACGTGGATCGCGGCCAGCCACCCGTCGCAGGGGGAAACGATCTCGGTCGCGGCCTTGGCGGTTTCGACGGTCACCAGGAGTTCGCCTTCGCGCACCGCATCGCCCGGCGCCTTGTGCCACTCGGTGACGAGGACCTCCTCCATGTATTCGCCGCCCGCCTGGGTCGGCATTATGGGGACCAGCGCCATGTCACCGCACCGCCGAGAGGGCCGCCGCGCGGATGGTCTGTGCCGAGGGGATCACCGCGCTTTCCAGGGGTTCGGCGTAAGGGATCGCCATGTCGGGCAGCGCCACGCGTTCGACAGGGGCATCCAGGTCGTCGAAGGCATGCTCCATGATCGAGGCGGCCAGTTCCGCCGTATAGCCGCAGAAGCGCCAGCCTTCGTTGACCACGACCGCGTGATGGGTGCGCGCGACCGAGGCGGTGATCGCCCCGAGGTCGAGGGGGCGCAGGCTGCGCAGGTCGACGACTTCGGCCGAGACGCCGTCGCCCTCCAGCATCTCGGCCGCGCTCAGCGCCTCGTGGACCATGCGCGATGTCGCGAAGATCGAGACGTCGCGGCCCGCGCGCCGGGTGACCGCCCGGCCGATCGGCGGCTGCGCGGCATCGGTCACCTCGCCGCGCTGATTGTAGAGCAGCTTGTGCTCCAGAAAGATCACCGGTCCGGGATCGCGGATGGCCGCGCGCAGCAGCGAATAGGCGTCCTGCGGCGTCGCGGGCGCCACCACCTTCAGCCCCGGGATATGTGCCAGCATCCCGTCCAGCGACTTGGAATGCTGCGCGCCCGCGCCCGCACCGCCGCCGCCCTGGGTGCGCAGCACGAAGGGCATCTGCACCTGGCCGTTCCAGATGTAGTCGTAGATCGAGGCCTGGTTGATCAGCGCGTCCATGCACAGGGGCAGGAAATCGGCATACATGATTTCCAGCACGGGGCGCGTTCCAGTCATGGCCGCGCTGACGGCCATCGCGGTCATGGCCTGTTCGGAAATCGGCGTGTCGCGCACGCGGGACGGCCCAAACTGCGCCTGAAGGTCCTTCGTCACCTTGAAGACCCCGCCATAGCCGCCGATATCCTCGCCGAAGAGAAAGACGGTCGGATCGGCCTCCATCTCCTCGCGCAGCGCCAGGTTCAGCGCCTCGGCATATCGCATCACGGCCATGGCTCAGACCCTTCCCGCGGTATAGGGCATGGCGGCCATGTCCGGTTCGAACACCGGCAGGGGCGCGGCGTCGGCGGCCGCGAAACTGGCGGCGATGCGGTCTTCGGCCTCGGCCCGCAGCGCGTCGATGCGCTGGGCCTGCAGCCCTGCCGCCAGCAATGCGGCCCGCGCGAGCGTCAGGGGGTCCCTCTCCTTCCAGCGCGCGATCTCGGCCGGGTCCTGATAGCCGCCCATGTCCGAGGTCGAGAAGCCCTCCAGCCGGTAGGTCTCGGCCACGATCAGCCCCGGCCCGTCGCCGCGCCTTGCGCGCGCGGCCATGTCCTGGACGGCGCGATAGACCGCGACCACGTCGTTGCCGTCCACCCGGACGGCGGGCATGCCATAGCCCGCGGCGCGCACCGAGAGATCGGGGACCGAGGACTGCGCCTCGAAGGGCACGGTCAGGCCGAAACGGTTCTGTTCCAGGACGAAGATCACCGGCAGCGACCAGAGGGCGGCCATGTTCATCGCCTCGTGACAGATGCCGGTCTGCGCGGCCCCGTCGCCGAAGACGCAGGCTGCGACATGAGGCTGGCCCAGCACCTGCATCGACAGCGCCATGCCCGTGGCCGCGGGTATCCCGGCGCCCACGATCGCGTTGCCCCCGATCATGCCCAGCGACGCGTCGGCCACCAGCATGTGCCCGGCGCGGCCGCCGCAGGCGCCGGTGGCGCGGCCCATGATCTCGGCCACCACGGCGTCGGGGTCCATGCCCTTGCCCAGATAGACCGCATGGCCGCGATGGGTGGTCGTGACCTTGTCGCCCGTCTCGAGCGCCGCGGTCACGCCGACGCCCACGGCCTCCTGTCCGTCGCAGCGGTGGATCGGGCCCCGCGTGCGGCCCTGCGCATGCAACCGGCCCAGCGCCTCTTCCAGCGCGCGGGTCAGGCACATCTTGCGGAACATCTCCTGCTGGAGGTCGAGCGAGGGGGCATTCGCGGTCATCGGGTCTCTCCGGCGACGGGTGGATCAGGCCGAGGCCCGGGCGCTGAACCGGGCGGTCCGGCTGTCGCAGTCGTAAAGCGGGATCAGGTCGTCAAGTCGCGCCAGCAGGTCGCGCACGCCCGACAGGATCGCCTCGACCTCCGCCTCGGTATGCAGGTAGCTCAGGTTCAGCCGCACCCAGCCCGGCTTGTCCAGTTCGCGCCCCTCGCGGATGGCAAGCCGCAGCGCCTCGGACCGGGTCGCGTCGATATCGAGAAGCCGGTGCGCGTAGGGGCCCGCGCAGGCGCAGCCGCCGCGCGCCTGGATGCCGTGGAAATCGCTGAGCATCCGGGTGAAGAGCTGATGATGCACGCGCGCCCCGCGGCGGTCCCTGACCGTGAAGGACAGGATCGGCAGCGCATCCGCCGCATCGGGACGGCCGAGGAGGCACAGTTGCGGTTCGTCGGACCAGGCCGCGATGGCGCGGGCGCGCAGCCGGGTATCGAGGTCGATGATCCGGTCCTGGCCCACCACGTCCTTGACGATCAGGGCCAGCGCCGCGCGGATGTCGCCCAGGACGTTCGGCGTTCCCGCCTCCTCGCGGGCTTCGACGCGCGCAAGGTAATCATGCGCCCAGGGCGAGACGAATTGCACGGTGCCGCCGCCCGGCTGCGAGGGGCGGCTGCTCTGGACCAGCGTGTCGCGCAGGATCAGGAGCCCCGAGGCGCCGGGCCCGCCCGGAAACTTGTGCGGCGACAGGACAACCGCGTCCTTCAGGCAATCGGGGCCGGGCGACATGTCGATGGGCAGATAGGGACCGCCCCCCGCGTAGTCCCAGACCGCCAGCGCCCCATGCGCCTTCAGAAGCCGCGTCACCGGATCGGGGTCGGTGACAAGGCCCGTCACGTTCGATGCCGCCGAAAAGGCCCCGATCACCAGATCGGCGTCGCGCG
>SBFT01000307.1 GCA_006227805.1 Paracoccaceae bacterium | reverse complement strand
GCCGTCGCGCGCGACGTGCCGGGTGTCGCGCTGTCCCTGCGCCCGCAGTTGCGTCCCGCGGGCCTTGCGGCGGCCGCGGCTTCGGCAGCGACCGTCACACGGGCCAGTGCGCCGGCCGCCCAACCGGTCGAGGTCGATCCCGGCGCGGTCCCCGTCGGCACCCGCGTGGTGCAGCTGGGCGCCTTCGACACCCCAGACATGGCCCGCACCGAATGGGATCGCCTGAACGGCCGCTTCGGCGACTATCTCCAGGGCAAGCAGCGCGTGGTCCAGGAAGCGTCCAGCGGCGGGCGCACCTTCTGGCGCCTGCGCGCGATGGGCTTCGACGATCTGAACGACGCGCGGCGCTTCTGCGCGGTCCTTGTCTCGGAAGGGGCGGACTGCATTCCCGTGGTCACGCGGTGAGCGCCTTCGGCGCGACGATCCTCGACGCCGAAGGGCTGCGCCTGACGGCGCAGGAGCGGCGCTTCTTCCGGCAGGCCGATCCCTTCGGCTTCATCCTCTTCGCCCGCAACATCGACACGCCCGACCAGGTGCGCGCGCTGGTGGGCGACCTGCGCGAGGCGGTGGGCCGCGAGGCCCCCGTCACGATCGACCAGGAAGGCGGCCGCGTGCAGCGCCTGCGCGCGCCCACATGGCGCGACTGGCCTGCGCCGCTCGAGCAGATGACGCGGGCCGGGGCCGGGGCCGAGCGCGCGATGTATCTGCGCTATCGCCTGATCGCGGCCGAACTGCATGACCTGGGCATCGACAGCAATTGCGCGCCGATGGCGGACATCGCCTTTCCCGAAACCCATGCCTTCCTGCGCAACCGCTGCTATGGCCAGACGCCCGGCAGCGTGGCGCGCCTGGCGCGCGCGGCCTCGGACGCGATGCTGGCGGGCGGTGTCCTGCCGGTGCTCAAGCACATCCCCGGCCACGGCCGCGCCACCGCCGACAGTCACTTCGACCTGCCGCATGTGGGCGCGCCGCTGGAAGACCTGATCGCGCAGGACTTCGCGCCCTTCGCGGCCCTGTCCGACCTGCCCATGGCGATGACCGCCCATGTGGTCTATTCCGCCATCGACGATGCCCCCGCGACGCTGTCGCGCGCGGTCATGGACCATGTCCGCGGCACCATCGGCTTCGGCGGCCTGGTGATGACGGACGACCTGCGGATGAAGGCGCTTTCGGGGGATCTGGCCACCCGCGTCGCCCGCGCGCTGGACGCGGGCTGCGACGTGATCCTGCACTGCAACGCGCCGCTGGACGAACGCCGCGCGGTGGCCGAGGCGGCGGGCCGCATGACGCCCGCCGCGCAGAGGCGCGCCGAGGCCGCGCTGGCCATGCGCCGTGCCCCCGACGATATTGACATCGCCGCTTGCGAAGCCGACCTTGCCGCCCTGATGGACGGGCGGGCGCATGGCTGAGGAATTCGAGGAAGACCAGGTCTCGGTCGCGGAACGGCTGGCCGCCGAGGCGCTGATCGTCGATGTCGACGGGTTCGAAGGCCCGCTGGATGTTCTGCTCATGCTATCGCGCACGCAGAAGGTCGACCTGCGCCGGATCTCGGTCCTGGCGCTGGCGCGGCAATACCTGGCCTTCGTCGAGAAGGCGCGCGCGCTGCGCATCGAACTGGCCGCGGATTACCTGGTGATGGCGGCCTGGCTGGCCTTCCTGAAGTCGCGCCTCCTGCTGCCGCCCGATCCCACCGAGGAGGGCCCCTCGGGCGAGGATCTGGCCGCGCACCTGGCCTTCCAGCTGGAACGCCTGCAGGCGATGCGCGATGTGGCCGCGCGGCTGATGGCGCGCGACCGGCTGGGCCGGGACATCTTCGCCCGCGGCATCACCGAGGACGTCACCCGCATCCGCCGCGTGAAGTATACCGCCACGCTTCTCGACCTGATGCAGGGCTATGCCCGCATCCGCACCCGCGACGAATTCCGCCCCTTCGTGATGGACCGCGACGCGGTCTTCACCATGGAACAGGCGCTGGAACGGCTGCGCGGTCTTGTCGGCTATGCGCCGGACTGGACTGACCTCTCGTCGTATCTGCCCGATGGCTGGCAGAGCGATCCGATGCGGCGGCGCTCGGCTACCGCCTCGACCTTCGCGGCGTCGCTGGAACTGGTCAAGGAAGGCCGTGTCGAGATCCGGCAGACCGATCTTTTCGCCCCGATCCAGCTGAGACAGAGGAAGGACCCGAGGTGAGCGACCAGACCGACACCCCCGGCCGCGACAGCCTGTTCGAGGCCCCGCCCATGGGCGAACAGGAACGCATGGTCGAGGCGATCCTCTTCGCCACCGCCGATCCCGTGACCGTGGCGGATCTGGCAGCCCGGATGCCCCATGGCTGCGACCCGGCCGAGGCTCTGGTGCATCTGCGCCGCCGCTACGAGGGGCGCGGCGTCCATGTCGTCAAGGTGGGCGACGCGTATGCCATGCGCACCGCGGCCGACCTGGGCTTCCTGATGCAGAAGGAGACGGTCGAGACCCGCAAGCTGAGCCGCGCCGCGATCGAGACGCTGGCCATCGTCGCCTATCACCAGCCCGTCACCCGCGCCGAGATCGAGGAGATCCGCGGCGTCAGCGTCAGCCGCGGCACGATCGACCAGTTGCTGGAACTGGAGTGGATCCGCTTCGGGCGCCGCAAGATGACGCCGGGCCGCCCGGTGACCTTCGTGGTGACGCAAGGCTTCCTCGATCATTTCGGGCTCGAGAGCGCGCGCGACCTGCCGGGTCTGAAGGAATTGCGCGCGGCGGGCCTGCTGGAGAACCGCCCGCCTCCGGGGGCGCTGGGGATCGGGGGATCGCCCGGGGACGAGGACGAGGACGAGATCGATGCCGGTCAAACCGAATTGTTCGAGGATTGAGGCCCCGAAGCCGCAGATCCGACATGCCAGCCCGGCGCCATCGCCCCGGGCGCGCCCAGAATTGACCATCTTTTCCTGAGATACCCGGCGCGCCCGCAGGGCGTCGACAAGGCGAGGTCAGAGCATGAACTTGAACCAGATCGTCAACATGGTGATCCGCACCGTGATGCGGCGCGCCGTCACGAAGGGCGTGACCCTGGGGATCGACACGGCCGCCGGACTGGCCCGCCCTGGGCATGCCGTGGTCGATGCGCCGCCGCAAACGGTCGAGGCCGCCCGGCGCGACCCCGACGCGGCCGCGCAGGGCAGGGCAGAGGCGCGCCAGCAGCGCCAGGCGCGCCAGGCGCAGCGCGCGGCCAAGCAGGCCATCCGCATGGCGCGCCGGATGGGGCGCGGCTGATCAGCCTTCCTTGATCGCCACCACGCGGCAATGGATGTAATC
>SBFT01000399.1 GCA_006227805.1 Paracoccaceae bacterium | reverse complement strand
GCGCTGCTGAACGAACCGGCGATCCAGAGCGGCGACTACAACATCCACTGGCTGGAAAAGTGGCTTGAGGCGAACCTCCAACAGGCGTGATCCGGCGGGACGGCGGCGATGACGCTGACGCCGGAGTTGCTGCTGCACGGCTATTCCATCGGCATCTTCCCGATGGCCGAGACGCGCGACGCCGCCGACATCTTCTGGGTCGATCCCAAGCGGCGCGGTGTCATGCCGCTGGAGGGATTCCACATCTCGCGCTCGTTAAGGCGTTCCCTTCGTTCCACAGGCTATCGCATTGCGATAAATGAAGATTTCCAGGCTGTCGTGGATGGCTGCGCCGACCGGTCCGAAACCTGGATCAATGCCGAGATCCGCCGCCTCTACCTGGACCTGCACCGGATGGGCCGCGCCCATTCGCTGGAGGTGTGGACGGATGGGGAACTGGCAGGCGGCGTCTACGGCGTGGCGCTGGGGGCCGCGTTCTTCGGCGAAAGCATGTTCTCGCGCCGCCGGGACGCCTCGAAGATCGCGCTGGCGCATCTGGTGGACCGCCTGCGGCGCGGGGGCTTCACGCTGTTCGACACGCAATTCCTGACCGCGCATCTGGCCTCGCTGGGCGGGATCGAGATTTCACGCGCGCTCTACCAGACGCAACTGGCCCATGCGCTGGACCGGCGCGCCGATTTCCTGGGGCCACCGACCGCCTCGGGTCACGAGGTGATACAGCGCAACACCCAGATGTCGTAGCGCGGGTGATCGAGCGCGCTGAGCGCAGGCGAGGATGCGATCATCCAGCCCTCGAAGATCGCGTCGGCCCGGGCGGTTTCGTGGATTTCCATGAAGGCATAGGCATCGCCCGAGGGGTTGCCCGCCGGATAGCGGCATTCCGTCAGCGCCACGTCCAGCCCGAAGACGCGCACCGTGGCGCCGTTGCCGACCTCGACGTCGAGCGTCGCGCCGCTGACCTTGTCGAGACCGCGCAGCACGACACCCTGGCCCGTCTCGGCCCGGGGACGGGTTTCCTCGATGCTGGCCTCGGGGCCTGCCTCGGTCTGGTCCAGGGGCTTGGTTTCGATGAAGATCTGCGCCTGGCCAACCGAGGCAAGGCACAGGATCGACAGGCCCGCGACAAGTGCTGCGCGGATCACTCGGCCGCCCCGTCGCCGTCGCCGCTGACGAACTTCAAGAGCAGCGAGATCAGGCTGACCGCGCCCTGGGTGTCCAGGATCTCGTCGCCTTCAGAATAGTAGAACGGCGATCCGCCCGGCATGATCTCGACGAAATTGCCGCCCAGCAGGCCTTCGGAGGACACCACGATGGCGCTGTCGTCGGGGATCTCGATGCCGCGCGTGACGGTGAAGACGGTGTCGGCGCGATAGGTCTCGGGGTTCAGGGTGACGGCGGTGACCGTGCCGACCTTGACGCCCGCCACGCGCACATCCGTGCCCACGGTGACGCCTTCCAGCGACCGGAACGAGGCCGTGAGCTCATAGCCCGCGCCCGCGGCCCCCAGTCCTGCCGCCTGACCGGCATAGATCGCGAAGGCCAGCGCCCCGGCCAGCACCGCGCCGCCCACCAGAACCTCGGTCGTCGTGTGAGAGGACATGGACGCCGACCCTATTCCGGGGTCCAGGCTTCGTAGTCGCGCCGCTCGACCGGGTCGGCCCGCCGGATCGATCCGGCCGGCGCATAGGCGAGCGCCGTGCCGGTCAGGTTTTCCTGGTGCGGTTTCTCCCAGGCCTTGCGGGCCAGGGGCCTGTCGGTGGGCGGTTCGTCCCAGGTGCGGTGCAGCCAGCCATGCCATTCGGGGCTGATGCGGCTGGCCTCGGCCTCGCCGTTGAAGATCACCCAGCGCCGCTTGTCGTCGCGGGTGCGGTAGAAGATGTTGCCCTGTGCGTCTTCACCGACCTTCACGCCCTTGCGCCAGGTGAAGAGCTGGGTGTTCAGCGTCTGACCGTTCCACCAGGTGACCGCGCGCAGCAACGTGTTGAGAATGCCCATCCAAGGCCTCCGAATTCCATCTGACCGAGATATGGCCGAAACCGGCGCGCAGGTCCAGTGCCCGACCCCGGGACAAGGGCGCGCAGGCGCCGCTGCGCCGTCGCTTAGGGCAGGACGGCCGTGACCTCGATCTCGATGCGGAATTTCGGGTCGAGCAGGCCGCACACGATCATCGTGGCGGCGGGCGGGTTGGCGCCGAAGGTCTCGGCCAGGATGGGCCAGCAGGGTTCGAACTCGGCCGCGTCGGGCAGCATGTAGGTGACGCGCACCACATGTTCCCAGCCGCATCCGGCCTCGGCCAGCGCCTTGCCGATGATCCCCAGCGCCGAGCGGCATTGCGACACCACGTCGTCACCCTGACCCACCGTGCCCGCGACATGGACGAAACCGCCCGCGACCACCGCCCGGCAATAGCCGATCCTGGGCTCAAAGACCCCGCCCGAGGAAATCCGTCTGATCGTCATCTGTTCTTCCATTCCATTTCACGAAAAAGGGCGGACCCTCTGGTCCGCCCCGTTGTCCCTGGCCCTCCGGGCCTCAGCCCGCGCTGGCCTCTCCCTTTTCGGACTCCGCGTGGATCATCAGCGGACCCGCCGCCGACATCACCGCTTCCTCGTTCACGACCACCTTGGTGACGCTGTCCAGGCTGGGCAGGTCGAACATCGTGTCGAGAAGGATGTCCTCGAGGATCGACCGCAGCCCGCGCGCACCGGTCTTGCGCTCGATCGCGCGCTTGGCGATCGCGACCAGAGCGTCTTCGGTGAAGCTGAGTTCGGTATCCTCCAGCTCGAACAGGCGCTGGTATTGCTTGATCAGCGCGTTCTTCGGCTTGGTCAGGATCTCGATCAGCGCGGCCTCGTCCAGGTCTTCCAGCGTCGCCAGAACCGGCAGGCGGCCGACGAATTCGGGGATCAGGCCGAACTTCAGCAGGTCCTCCGGCTCGATATCCTTGAAGATCTCGCCCACGTTGCGGTCGTCGTTGGCGCGCACATCGGCACCGAAGCCCATGGCGCTGCCCTTGCCGCGCTGCGCGATGATCTTGTCGAGCCCCGCGAAGGCGCCGCCGCAGATGAAGAGGATGTTCGTCGTGTCCACCTGCAGGAATTCCTGCTGGGGATGCTTGCGCCCGCCCTGGGGCGGCACCGAGGCGACTGTGCCTTCCATCAGCTTGAGAAGCGCCTGCTGCACGCCCTCGCCCGAGACATCGCGGGTGATCGAGGGGTTCTCCGACTTGCGGGTGATCTTGTCGACCTCGTCGATGTAGACGATGCCGCGCTGGGCGCGTTCGACATTGTATTCGCTGGCCTGCAACAGCTTGAGGATGATGTTCTCGACATCCTCGCCCACGTAACCGGCCTCGGTCAGGGTGGTGGCGTCGGCCATCGTGAAGGGCACGTCCAGGATCCGCGCCAGCGTCTGCGCCAGCAGCGTCTTGCCGCAACCGGTGGGACCCACCAGCAGGATGTTCGACTTCGAGAGTTCGATGTCGTTACCGGACTTCTGGGCGTGGTTCAGGCGCTTATAATGGTTGTGCACTGCGACGGACAGCACGCGCTTGGCGCGGGCCTGGCCGATGACGTAATCGTCGAGGACCGCACAGATGTCGCGGGGGCTGGGCACGCCATTGGTGGATTTCAGGCCGCTGGCCTTCGTCTCCTCCCGGATGATGTCCATGCAGAGTTCGACGCATTCGTCGCAGATGAAGACGGTGGGGCCGGCAATCAGTTTGCGCACTTCATGCTGGCTCTTGCCGCAGAAGCTGCAATAGAGCGTGTTCTTGCTGTCACCGCCTGAATTCGTTGCCATAAGCACCCTTCCTGGCTTCGAGTTACGCGTGCTGCGCGGTTTCGCCTTCCAAAGTCCTTCGGGGGATCAGCTTAGGCGAGCCTCCAGGGCACCACAATCGCTAATTTGGTCGCGCCCGCGGTCGTGATGTCCGGCCCGGCAAGGGACCGGACAGGGGCGCTCAGGCCTCGTCGCCGACCTTGCCGCGGCTTTCCACGATCTCGTCGATATGGCCCCATTCCTTCGCCTCTTCGGGCGACATGAAGTTGTCGCGGTCCAGCGCCTTCTCGATCGCCTTCTTGGTCTGGCCCGTGTGCTTGACGTAGATGTCATACAGCCGGTCCTTCAGCTTCTGCGTCTCGGCGGCATGGATCATGATGTCGGACGCCTGGCCCTGGTAGCCGCCCGAGGGCTGGTGCACCATGATCCGGCTGTTGGGCAGCGAAAAGCGCATCCCCTTCTCGCCCCCCGCCAGCAGGACAGAGCCCATCGACGCCGCCTGCCCGATCACCAGGGTCGAGACCTTGGGCCGGATATACTGCATCGTGTCGTAGATCGACAGGCCGCTGGTGACCACGCCGCCGGGCGAGTTGATGTAGATCGAGATTTCCTTCTTGGGGTTCTCGGCCTCAAGGTGCAGCAGCTGCGCCACCACCAGATGCGACATGCCGTCGTGGATCGGGCCGTTGATGAAGATGATCCGCTCCTTCAGCAGGCGCGAGAAGATGTCATAGGCCCGTTCGCCGCGGCTGGTCTGTTCGACCACCATGGGCACGAGGTTCATGTAGGTTTGGACTGGATCGAACATGTGACACCGCCTGGCTGAGATGTGCCGGGACCATACCCGCGCTTTCGTTACCCGAGTCTTAGTGTCGCCACCGGGGGGCTGCAAGGGGCGGCGGGCACGGCGTGCGGGCGCGCTCAGTCCGCCTTGTCGCCGCCCCCGGCCGCAGGGGCATCCTCGCGGCGGGCGAAGACCAGGTCGCGCAGCACCTGCGTGACCGAGGTCAGAAGCCCCAGCAACGCCACCAGCGCCAGAAGGAAAGGACTGGCGAGCGCGGTGTCGATCCAGTCGGGGCGGATGACCGACGGCTTCTCGAAGCCGAAATGCACAAGGCGCAGTGCAGTGTCGCCGGGCTGGGAAATCGCCGTGACGGTCATCGCCGCCCCCGCGCCCGAGGGGGTGAGATGGCCATACATGATCGCCGGTCCGTCGCCTGCGATGATGCTGGCCTCGGCCCCCAGGGACAGCGCACCCTGCTTGACGACTTCGGTCACGCCGCGGAAGAGCGAGATCGCCCAGCCGCTTTCGCGCGCCTCCCAGCGTCCGTCCAGCAGGAAATGCCGCGCGCCCGACGCCATGACCTCGCCCACGCTCAGCGTGCCGCGGAAGGTCAGGGCGCCCTGGATCGCCCAGGCCTCGGGCGCGACGACGATCAGCGTGCCCGCGGGCCGCTCTCCGATCGGGTGAAGAAGCTCGATCACGAAGGCGCCGTCGCTGTCGAGATGCACGTCGACCGACGCGCCGTCGGGCCAGTCGAGCGTTTCGTCCGACAGGGCCGTGATGACGTAGAGGTCGGCGCCGCAGGGCCCCTCGCCCGCTTCGGCGCGGCGCAGGTCCGGGACCGCGCGCGGGGCGCAGAGGGTGGCGGCGGGAAAGTTCCAGGCATTGCCGATGCCCGCGAAGACGATGCTGGTTCCGGTGGTGCGCGCCTCGATCAGGAAGCTGCGCTCGACCCGGTAGGTGATCCCGAACAGGAACAGGACGATCAGCACCAGGACGCAGAGCACGAAGACCGCATGTGACCGCGCCGGGCGGCGGGCGGCCATGGCGGCGCGCGGGGATGGGCCGGAGGATGCCGTCATCGCCTGCGCCCGCCCGTCAGCCGCCGCGCCTCAGCCATTGTCCAGCCACAGCCGCAGGCTGGTCGGGGGCGCGGGCTTGCGGTTCTGGTAGCGGAAGAACTCCAGATCGACGAAGGGCGCGCCCGCCGGTGGCGCGATCACGCAGCGGGTGTCGAAGGAGGTGCGGCTTTCCAGCCGGATCTCGTCGCATTTCACCGGCGGCCCCTCGGCGCCCACATAGACGAAGACCGCATCCGCCCGGAACGAATTGACCAGGATCGTCAGCGGATCGCCCGCCGCCCCGTTCCAGAAGGCGACCGTGGTCTGCCCGGTCTGCTGGGTGCAGGGGCCCTGCACGATCTTGACGCCGACGCCATCGGAGGGCAGCGCCAGCAGCCGGTCGAGATATTTCGAGGGAAACTCGACATCCGCGATGCCGCCGCTCCAGCCCGACGGCACGCTGTAGGTGTTCGACGCCTCGTAAAGGCCATCGATGCTCAGGACGCGGATGCAGAGATCGCCGCCTGCCCATTTCTCGGGCACATGCGCGCGCAGGCTGATCCCGCCCGGCGACAGGGCCTGTTTCTGGATGCCCGCGACCAGCGCGCCCGAGATCTGCGCCGCGGGGCGCAGCACTTCGTTGAACCGGTCTTCCTTCAATGCAATAGTCTGCGCGATACCGCGATCGGGGGCCGCGATGGCGGTCGTGCCCAGGGCCAAAGCAAGGATCGCCTTTCGGATGAAGCTCATGTCCCGGTTCCCGCAGATATGGCGCATGGGCGCAGTATTGCAGGTAATGCTGGGTCTGACTACCGCCGCGGCGGCGCAGACGGTCGCGGTGCAGAACGGGATGGACGAACGCGGCCATGGCTGGATGTTCCGCGCGGATGGCGTCTGCTACGTGGCGATGCCTGCGCATGTGGCGGGCCTGTCGCCGCGCGTGACGCTGACGACGGCCGCACCGGTGGCGACCGGGACCGGCACCGTGATCCTGCCCTTCTGGGAGGGGATCGACCTGGGCCTTGCCGTAGCGCGCGGCGGGATCGAGGCGCGCTGCACCGAGAGCCTGGACCGCCTGAAACCCGACGCCCGCGCCCGCGCCGCGGTGCAGGCGCAGGTTCTGCGTCTGGGCCCGACCGGCGAGGAGGAGCGCGTGCCGATCCGGATCGAGGATCGCGGCTATCTGACCTTCCGGGGTTTCCCAACCGATCCTTCCGACATCCTCGCCAAGGGCACGTCGGGCGCCTTCGCCTTCGCAGGCGACGCGCCGATCGGCATGGCCTACGAGGTCGAAGACGGCGCCACCTTCATGCGCGCGGAAGAAATCCACATGAACATCGCGCGCTATCTGTCTGAGCAGGGAGCGACTTTTTCTGCAACGCTCGAACAGACGCCGATCGCTGCGGCGGCGAATGCCGTGCCGATGACGCTGGCAGGCAGCAGCGTGCCGCCGATCAACCCGCAATTCGCACCGGAAAACATGCTGGGACCGGGTCTCTTCGTCTTCCAGCCGCAGCGTCTGAACCAGTTCACCTTCGACGTGCAAGGCGATGATGCAAAACCTTTTTCCTCGATCAGCATCAGTGCGCCGACCGATGCGGGCCATGCCCTGCCCAAGGACCTGCTGATCGAGTTTTCGACCAGCAGGAGCGATGCGCGCTGGATCCAGTGGGGGCGCGGTCAGATGGGGCCGGACGGTGTCTACGACAGCGGCGCCAGGGCCGCGCGCAACATGGCGGCGTTGCGCGTCACCGTCCTGTCGGTCTGGGGAGACGGGCCGGTCGCCATCGACCGGATCGAGGCGATCGCGCCCTAGTCGATGATGCGGATCGTGGTGGGTATCGCGTCCTGCACGGAACCGAGAGCGGAACTCCCGACCAATTCCCCACTTTCGTTCAGAGCCAAGCGCGCACTGACAGTGTTGTAACCGCCGAAATTGCCACTCAGGAACACTCCGTCAGCGTTCACCGAAACCGCGCAATTATCAGAACCTTCCCACAGGTAGCATTGCTTGGTTGCTTCATACTGTCCGATGTCAAACCGGATGAACGCGATCCCGTCCGGGCCGATATTGCCCCCGAATTGACGGATTCGTTTGACGAAATCGTCTCCCTTGGAGTTCGTCCCGTCGAACCGCGCCGTCAGAACCGGCCCCGATGACATGAACGCCTCGACCGCGCGCCGCCGCACGGTCGGATTTGCCGCCGTCACACCAAATTCCAGCGCCATCCGGAACAGGACCGCGTCGCCGCTTTCCATCATGATCTCCATCGCCGCCATGCTGCGCGCCGGGTCGGGATCGTTCAGGAGTTCCTGATAGGGGTTCTGCGCCGCCACCCGCTGGTCGATCATCGCCTTCAGCTGCTCGGGCGTCAGCGATTGCGCGCCCGCGCCCGCCGCCGCACAGGCCATCGCGGCCGCCAGGATCCATCTCCGCATCGTTCCACCTTTCACGTTCACCACAACCGGTCCCGCGATCACCCTACCCCCGCAGGACATCATTTCAACCGAAACGTGCCGCTCTTGACCGCGCCGCCCCCCGCCACATCTGGCAGGCCATGACCGACACCGCGTTTCCGCCCAGCCGTAACGCCGCCCTGGAACGCCTGGCCGCCTTCGTGCCCCAGGCGGGCGAGGACTATGCGCGCCGCCGCAATTTCGACCTCGGGCCGGGGCGACATGCCCATGTCTCGACCCTGTCGCCCTACATCCGCCACCGCCTGATCACCGAACAGGAAGTCCTGCAGGCCGTGCTGGGCCGCCATTCCCTGCGTGCGGCCGAAAAGTTCGTGCAGGAGGTGTTCTGGCGCACCTACTGGAAAGGCTGGCTGGAACTGCGCCCCGGAATCTGGACTGCCTACAAGGCCGAGCGCGACGCCGCCTGGAACGCGGTCCAGACGCAATCGGGCCTGCGCACGCGCTGGGAGGAGGCCTGCCTGGGCCGCACGGGGATCGAGGCCTTCGATCACTGGGCGCGGGAACTGACCCAGACGGGCTATCTGCACAATCACGCCCGGATGTGGTTCGCCTCGATCTGGATCTTCACGCTGCGCCTGCCCTGGACCCTGGGCGCGGATGTCTTCCTGCGCCACCTGCTTGACGGCGACCCGGCCTCGAACACGCTGTCCTGGCGGTGGGTGGCGGGCCTGCATACGGCCGGAAAGGCCTATCTTGCGGATGCCGCGCGCATCCATGCGATGACGGGCGGGCGGTTTTCCCCCGATGGGCTGGCGCGCCATGCCGTCATCCCCGAAGACAGCATCGCCGTGCCCCCGGCGACACCCCCGCGCCCCCACAGGCGGCCCGGCCCGGCGGAACCCGCGCTTCTGCTGGTCACGCCCGAAGACCTGTCGCTGGAAACCGAATCCGCGATTGCGCGGCTCGACATCCGCGCCATCGCGGCCCTTCCGCCGACAACCGCGCCCGACCGCCGCGCGATGGCCGACGCGCTGGACCGTGCCGGGGCGCATTGGGGCCTGTTGCCCGCGGAATGTGCCGACCTTCCGGATATTGTCGACCTCGCCCGCCGCAGCGGCGCGCGCCAGATCGTGACCGGATACC
>SBFT01000402.1 GCA_006227805.1 Paracoccaceae bacterium | reverse complement strand
AACTGACCTCGTCCACGCGGCCGAACTGGTCGGCGCGCAGCGGCAGAAGACCCAGGCGATCGAAGTTCAGATCGGCCAGTTCGCGCAACCGGTCCGGGCGGTTCAGATAGGCCCATTCGGCGTTCAGCACGTTGAGGCGCGCGCGCGCCTCGCCGATCCGGTATTGCAGCGTGCGGCTTTCATCCAGCACGGCCTGGGTACGGTAATTCTCGCGGTAGGCCCAGAAGGACAGGCCGATCACGGCGGCGGCGGTCAGGATATAGAGCAGCGTCTTCATCTGGTGCGGTTCATTTCGTCTGTGCTGGCAGGTCGGGCATGCCCAGGGTCGCGGGATCGACAGGGCCTGCGGGGGCATCGGTGCGGCGCGCGACACGCAGGCGGGCCGAGCGCGCACGGGGATTGGCGGCGATCTCGGCTGCGTCGGCCGAAATCGCCTTGCGGGTGGTCAGGGTGAACTGGGCCTGCGTTTCGGCGGCTTCCGGGGCATAGCGGTTCGCCCGCCCGCCCTGCCCCGCGCGGGCCTGAAGAAACCGTTTCACCATGCGATCCTCGATCGAATGGAAGGTGACGACGGCCAGGTGCCCGCCCGGGGCCAGCGCGCGTTCGGCGGCCATGAGGCCGCGGAAAAGCTCGCCATATTCGTCGTTCACGGCGATCCGAAGGGCCTGGAAGCTGCGCGTCGCGGGATGGCTCTGACCGGGCCTGGCGCGCGGCAGGCAGCCCTCGACGATGCGCGCCAGCTCGAGCGTGCGGGTGATCGGGGCCGCGTCGCGCGCGCGGACGATGGCGCGCGCGATCCGGCGGCTGGCGCGTTCCTCGCCATAGTGGAACAGGATGTCGGCCAGCTGGCCTTCGGTCGCGCCGTTCACGATGTCGGCCGCCGAGGGGCCGTCCTGGGACATGCGCATGTCGAGGGGGCCGTCGCGCAGGAAGGAAAAGCCGCGTTCGGGCTGGTCGAGCTGCATCGAGGACACGCCCAGGTCCAGCACCACGCCGTCGAGGCCGGTGGCATAGGCATCCATCCGCGAGAAGACGCCCGGCTGCATCACCAGGCGGTCGCCGTAGCGCGGCGCCCAGGCGGCGGCCATGCGGAAGACCGCCGGGTCGCGATCGACGGCGATGACGCGCGCGGCGCCGGCATCGAGCAGCGCCCGGGTATAGCCGCCCGCCCCGAAGGTGCCGTCGAGCCAGGTGCCCGTCACCGGGCTGACGGCCTCGATCAGCGGGCCCAACAGGACAGGGATATGGGGATCGGTCGGCGGGATCTGGGCAGCGGCCGCCATGCGATCAGCCCCCTTCGATACCGTCGAGGAAGATCAGCGGATCGACATTGTCGCCCTGCTTGGCCAGCCAGGCCTCGGTCCGGGCGCGTTCCTCGATCTCGTAGGTTTCGGGCTTCCAGATCTGGAAGGTGTCGCCGGTGGCGATGAAGAAGGCCTCGTCCTCGAGGCCGATCTTCTGGCGCAGTTTCTGCGGCAGCACGAGGCGCCCGGTTTCGTCCACCGCCGTGGGCAGCGACTGGCCGTTGAACAGGATCTCGAGCGCCCGGCGGTGATCCGAGCCGCGCGGCAGGCGGGCAATCTTGGCATCGACCTCTTCGATGGCCTCGATCGTGTAGCATTCGAGGTAATTGCGACTTGCGCCGCCATAGACGATGACCAGTTCAGGGTTCTTGCCGGTTTCCCAGTTCGGATCGCAGGCTTCGATCACACGGCGAAACAGGGCCGGGATCGACACCCTGCCCTTTCCATCCACCTTGTGGTGGCTTTCGCCTCTGAACCTGCGGCTCACATCCCTGCCCTTCGTGCCCGCGCGCCCCCGCGTCGTCCTTGCGTCTTCGCCCCCCGGAAATGGGAAACGGCGGGTTGATCAGCTGCCATTGATCAACCCGCCGCCCTCGTCCCGCCGAGCGGGGTGTCCGACTGCGCGCGCCACCTGGGGGGATGTCTGCTCGCCCGCGCGCCGGATCCGGTAGATGAGAGAGTTGCCTGTATGAAACCTTGTTTTTTGGTTGGGGTCGTTTGGCGCCCCGTCTGCCTTTCTCATCCGATATCCAAGAAGCTACACGGGAATTCATGGGAAGCAACAAGAATTTTCACCCGAAAGCACCGTATCTTGTTTTTCCGACCCCTGCCGGACAAGGTTTTGTGGCTGCGATCAGGCTCATGGATACTTCTTATGGCATATTTTGATAAGCTGCATACAATATGTTGTGCATACATGGCGGATGGAAAATTTCCCCTGATTTCCCAATGAAACCTGCAAAATCCATCAGGCACCGGGCAGCAGCCCCGGGCAAAGGCGATTTTTCCAGGTTTCAGGGGTGATTCGCGGGCAGGATCACGCGATCAGGCGCCCGCCTGGACAGCAGGGCCGTGAATTCCCGTCCGGACCATGATTTCCCGTGGCGGGGCCGGATCAGGCCATTCCGCCGTCGATCAGCCGCCGCGCCAGCGCGGCATAGGCCTGCGCCATGGCGCTGTCGCCCGCCGCGATGGGCGTGCCGCCGTCGCCCGCGAGGCGCGTGTCGAGATCGATGGGCAGTTGCGCCAGAAGCGGCACGCCGATCCTCTGCGCCTCGGCCGCGACGCCCCCCTGCCCGAAGATCGCATGAGAGGAGCCGCAATCGGGGCAGACGAACATCGACATGTTCTCGATCAGGCCGAGGACCGGCGTCTTCAGCGTCTCGAACATGTTCAGCGCCTTGCGCGCGTCCAGAAGCGCCACATCCTGCGGGGTCGAGACGACGATCGCCCCGGTCAGCTCGGACCGGGTGCAGAGCGTCAGCTGCACATCCCCCGTGCCGGGCGGCAGATCGACGATCAGCACGTCGAGTTCGCCCCATTCGACCTGGCCCAGCATCTGTTGCAGCGCGCCCATCAGCATCGGGCCGCGCCAGATCACCGCCTTGGCCTCGTCCAGCATCAGGCCGATCGACATCATGGTCACGCCATGCGCCTTCAGCGGGATGATCGTCTTTCCGTCCGGGGACGCGGGGCGCTGGTTGACGCCCATCATGCGCGGCTGGCTGGGGCCATAGATGTCGGCGTCGAGCAGACCGACCCTGCGCCCCGCCCGCGCCAGCGCCACCGCCAGGTTGGCCGAAACGGTGGACTTGCCGACGCCGCCCTTGCCGGACCCCACCGCCAGGATACGGTCGACGCCCGACGGTTTGGTCGGTCCGGCCTGAGGCGTCGGGTGCCCGCCGATCTTGAGGCTGGGCGCGGGCGGCTTTGGCGCGGGGCCGTGCGCGGTCAGGGCCACGCTGACCCGCGCGACGCCCGGGAGGGCGGCCACGGCAGCCTC
>SBFT01000324.1 GCA_006227805.1 Paracoccaceae bacterium | reverse complement strand
GGCCGCGCGCGGGCATCTGGGCGACCGGCTGGTCGCAGCGCTTCGGGCGGGCCTTGCCGCCGGGGGCGAGGCGGGGCCGGTCCGTTCGGCCGGCCTCCTGATCGTGCGCGAGGTCGCCTGGCCGGTGGCCGACCTGCGCGTGGACTGGACCGAGGGCGACCCCATCGGCGAGCTGGCGGCCCTGTGGGCCCTGTGGAAGCCGCAGATGCGCGACTACGTGACCCGCGCGCTGGACCCGACCGCGGCGCCCTCCTACGGCGTGCCGGGGGACGAATGAAGACCTCCCGGACAGGTCGGGACCGGAAGGACCGCGCCGCCGGTCCGGGGATCCGGCGCCGGTCTGCCGCGCGCGCCGCGACCCGGCACGCATTGTCTTGAAGACCGCAGGGATCGCGTTCAAGATCGCGGGCGTTCAACTGCGCAAGGCCTGCCCATGCTGCGTTACACGATCCGGCAGCTCGAATATTTCGTCGCCGTGGGGGAAACCGGCAGCATCGCGCGCGCGTCCGAGCGCATCAACGTGTCCTCGCCGTCCATTTCCTCGGCGATATCGCAGCTCGAGGCCGAATTCGGTCTACCGCTCTTCGTCCGCCAGCATGCGCAGGGCCTGTCCCTGACCCAGGCCGGGCGCGAAATGCTGGTTCAGGCGCAGGTCGTCCTGCGCGAAGCCGCCGCCATGATGGACATCGCAGGCGACATTGCCGGCACCGTGCGCGGACCGCTCAGCGTGGGCTGCCTTCTGACCTTCGCCCAGCTGGTGCTGCCGACGTTGCGCAAGGGCTTCCAGGCGGTCTACCCCGATGTGCGCATCCGTCAGCACGAGATGAACCAGGTCGAACTGTTCAGTGCGTTGCGGCGGTCCGAAATCGACGTGGCGCTGACCTATGATCTCGACCTGCCCGCCGATCTTCAATTCACCGGGCTTGTCCGATTGCCGCCGATCGCGCTGATGAGCGCCGAGCATCCGCTGGCCAGGCAGGAAACGGTCACGGTCGAGGACCTGAGCCAGCATCCCATGGTGCTGCTCGACCTGCCGCTCAGCGCCGATTACTTCCTGTCGCTTTTCGACAAGGTCGGCAAGAAGCCGGTGATCGCGGAACGCACCCGCGACATGGCGGTGATGCGCTCGATGGTGGGCAACGACTTCGGATACTCCATCGCCAATGTCCGCCCGCTCAGCGACACCTCGCCCGATGGCAACCCGGTCACGGTGATCCCGATCGCCGGGGATGCGCGCGCCCTGCGGATGGGGCTGTTGACGGCGCAGGACGTGAACCGCTCGAACGCGGTGCGGGCCTTCATCGACTATGCCGCGGACCTGGTGCGCAGCGGCCGGCTGCACCGGATCGGAGGTCAGCCGCTGACTTAGCGCGGGCCTAAGCAATGCTTCCGAAGGCTGGGCTTTTGCAGCGCAGCATTTGCGGCCAAGCTCGGGCGAACCGACAGGAGAGAGACATGCTCGACGGACGCGATCCCCGTTATGACGTGCTGTTCCAGCCGCTTGCCATCGGCCCGGTGACCGCCCGGAACCGGTTCTACCAGGTGCCGCATTGCAACGGGGGCGGGTATCGCGATCCCTCCGCGGCCGCAGCGATGCGGGGGATCAAGTCCGAAGGCGGCTGGGGGGTGATCTTCACCGAGCAGACCGAGATGCACCACACCTCGGAAATCACGCCCTTCATCGAGTTGCGCCTGTGGGAAGACAGGGACATCCCGATGCTGGCCAGGATGGCCGGCAAGATGAAGGAACACGGCGCGTTGGCGGGTATCCAGCTGGCCTATTCGGGGATTAACGGGCCGAATTTCTACACCAGGGAGGTGCCGCGCGCCGTCTCCGCCGGGCCGATCCGCACCTTCACCAATGACCCGGTGCAGGCCCGGGCCCTGTCGAAGGACGAGATCAGGGACCTGCGCCGATGGTTCGTGACCGCCGCAAGGCGCGCGAAACGGGCCGGGTTCGACCTGATCTGCCTTTACGGCGCGCATGGCTTCGGCATCTTCCAGCATTTCCTGTCCCGCGCGACCAACATGCGCGACGATGAATACGGCGGCAGCCTGGAAAACCGGTCCCGCTTTGCGCGCGAGGTGATCGCCGACATGCGCGATGCGGTGGGCGACACGATGGGCCTGACGTTGCGGGTCAGCCTGGACGAGACCATCGGAAACCTGGGGTTCTCCAACGCCGAAGTGCGCGAATTCATCGACCTGAACAGGGACCTGCCGGACCTGTGGGATCTGGCGCACGGGACTTGGGAGGATTGCTCGGGGCCGTCCCGCTTCAAGGAGGAAGGGGCGCAGGAGGCGTTGGTGCGCGGCATACGCGAGCTGTCGTCGAAACCCGTCGTGGGCGTCGGCCGGTTCACATCGCCCGATGTGATGGCCAGGATGGTGCGCTCGGGCGTGCTTGACGCCATCGGCTGCGCGCGGCCCTCGATCGCCGATCCGTTCCTGCCGAAGAAGATCGAGGAAGGCCGGATCGAGGACATCCGCGAGTGCATCGGCTGCAACATCTGCATCACCGGCGACATGACCATGTCGATCAGCCGTTGCACCCAGAACCCGACCTTCATGGAGGAATGGCGCAAGGGCTGGCATCCCGAGAGGATGAACGCCAAGGGTCCGAGCCAGACTGTGCTGGTCGTCGGCGCTGGCCCGGCGGGCCTCGAGGCGACGCGCGCCCTTGCAGAGCGGGGCTATGACGTCGCCCTGGCCGAGGCGGGGACCACTCTGGGGGGGCGCGTCGCGCGCGAGCGTCTTCTGCCCGGGTTGTCGGCATGGGGCCGGGTGGCGGATTACCGCGCCTACCAGATCGGTCGCAAACCCAATGTCGAAACCTATTTCGACAGCGCCCTCGATGCCGGGGCCATCCTCGAGTTCGGCTTCGAGAACATCTGCATTGCGACCGGCGCGACGTGGCGCGCCGATGGGGTCAGCCGCCAGCATGTGGTGCCGGTCCCGATGGATGCGGCCATGCCGGTCTTCACGCCGGACGACATCATGGATGGCAGGCGCCCCACGGGCCGTGTCGTGATCTACGACGATGATCACTACTACATGGGCGGCGTTCTGGCCGAGCTTCTGCGGCAGGAAGGACACGAGGTCACGATCGTCACGCCCTCTGCCCATGTGTCGGACTGGACCCTGAACACGCTCGAGCAGCACACGATCCACCGGCGGCTTGCCGAAATGGGCGTGGAGATCGTGCTGAACCGGGGCGTCACGGAGATCGGTGCGGGTCATGTCGTGTCGAACTGCACCTATACCGGCACGACGAGGACCATCGACTGCGACGCCGTGGTCGTGGTCGCCTCGAAACTGTCCAATGACCGCCTCTATCGCGACCTGAAGGCGAGAGAGGCCGACTGGGCCGATGCCGGGATCAGGTCGGTCCGGATCATCGGGGACGCCGAGGCGCCGGGGCCGATCGCATGGGCCACCTATGCCGGGCACCGCTATGCCCGCGAACTGGATGGCGAGGACATCGGCGATGCGCTGCCGTTCCGGCGCGAGATCACGGAGCTTGCCGGGATGTGAGCAGGGGCGCGGTTCTCGAAACACTCGGGCGCTTGACCGCGTTCGACACGGTCTCCGACCGGTCGAACCTGCCGATGATCGATTTCGTGCAGGACTTCCTGATCGCGCGGGGGTTCCGGGTGACCCGGCTGGAGGATCCTTCCGAACCGAAGGCAGGGCTTTACGCCGAAATCGGACCGGCGGGGGGCGGTGTCCTGCTGTCGGCCCATACCGATGTGGTGCCGGTCGCAGGGCAGACATGGACGCGCGATCCCTTCCGGCTGAGTGTGGAGGAAGGGCGCGCCTATGGGCGCGGCACGACGGACATGAAGGGGTTCGTCGCGGCGATGCTGGGGCTGGCGGACGCGGCCGGTCGCGCGGCCCTGAAGGAACCTCTGAAGCTGGTCCTGTCCTATGACGAGGAAATCGGCTGCGTCGGCATGGACAGGATGATCGGCCGTCTTGCGCCCCTGATGGGCAAGCCGCGCCTGGCCATCGTGGGAGAGCCCACCTCGATGCGGGTCGCGACGGGCCACAAGGGCAAGCGCGCCTATCTGGCCCGGATGCAGGGGCAGGCCGGCCATTCGGCCCTGGCGCCCCGTTTCGTCAACGCCCTGCATCTGGCGGCGGACTTCATGGCCGCCCTGCGGCGGCTTCAGGAGGATCTGGCCGCGCGCGGCGCCCGGGATCCCGACCACGACATCCCCTTCTCCACGGTGCATGTGGGAACGCTGTCGGGCGGCCAGGCGTTGAACATCGTGCCGGACCGGGCCGAGATGCGTTTCGAATTCCGCCATCTGGCGCAGGAGGATCCCGATGCGCTCGAGCGCCGCATTCACGAGGCCGCGCGGGATGTCTGCACGCTGCATGGTGCCGCCGCGCGGATCGAGATCGCCCCGCTGTCCCGCTATCCCGGTCTGGACACCGCGCCGGACTCGCCTGCCGTCAGGACGGTCGCGCAACTGGCGGGACATGGCACGACGAAGGTCGCTTTCGGGACCGAGGCCGGGTTTCTCGACCGTCTCGGGATTCCGACTGTCGTCTGTGGTCCCGGCTCGATGGAGGGGCAGGGACACAAGGCCGATGAATACCTGTCGCTCTCGGAGCTTGCCGCCTGCGAGGCCATGCTGGAGAGGCTGCTGCGCAGCATGACGGTATGAGGCGGGATGACGATGCCACGGGTTGATGTGATCGACTCGAACGGGTTGCGATCCGTCTGTTGCAAGGCCCGCATTCCCCGGAGTGCGGCCTGACGCGCAAAACACCGCCGCGCGCCGGGCGATGGCTGGTTTCGTCTGCGGGACATCCCGGGCGGCGGCACGGGACAGGGCGGGCCGGATCGGGGGCGCCCGATCTTTGTGCACTCCGCGAAGGCCGGTTAGGCAAAGGCTAACGATCGCTGAGGGACTCATGTCTTCTGTCGCCCCCGCGACCCTTCTAGTTTGACCGGAGGACTTCGCCGGAGAGACAGCCGTGCCGCAAGATAGGGACATCGCGATCGACGTGCGGGATGCGGTCAAGCGCTATGGCACGTTCACGGCGCTCAAGAGGATTTCGCTGTCCATCCGCGACAACGAGTTCTTCACGCTTCTCGGCCCATCGGGCTGTGGCAAGACCACGCTTCTGAGGATGATCGCCGGCTTCGAGGAGGTGACGGAAGGCACGATCTATCTCTACGGGCAGGAAATCGACCGTCTGCCGCCGCACAAGCGGCCGGTGAACACCGTGTTCCAGAACTACGCGCTGTTTCCGCATATGGACGTGCTGGAAAACGTGGGCTTCGGGCTCGAGATGCTGGGCAAGTCCAGGGCCGAGGCCAGGGCGCGCGCCGGTGACGTCCTCGAGATGGTGCAGTTGTCGCAATTCGCATCCCGAATGCCATACCAGCTGTCGGGCGGCCAGCAGCAACGCGTGGCGCTGGCGCGCGCGTTGGCGCCCCGGCCGAGGGTGCTGTTGCTGGACGAGCCGCTTTCGGCGCTGGACCTGAAACTGCGCAAGGCGATGCAGGTGGAACTCAAGCATTTGCAGCGCGAAACCGGCATCACCTTCATCTTCGTCACGCATGACCAGGAAGAGGCGCTGACGATGTCGGACCGCATAGCGGTGATGTCGGAGGGCGAGCTTCAGCAACTGGGCGAGGCGCGCGAGATCTACGAACGGCCGCGCAACGTCTTCGTGGCCGATTTCATCGGCGACACCAACCTGATGGAAGTCACGGTCGACAGGATCGCGGGCGGGCGGGCGCAATGCCATCTGGGCGGCGGGCACAAGCTGACCTGCGATGCGGTCGAGGGGATCGGTGCGGGGGCCCGGGTGCATATGTCGCTGCGCCCCGAGCGCCTGTTCCTGTCCGCCCGGCCCGTCGAGGAAGAGAGCCTGTCCGGCACCGTCCGCGAAATGATCTACATCGGGACCGACATCACCACCGTGGTCGACCTGGCGGACGGCCCGCAATTCACCGTCAGGTCCTCGAATTCCACGCGCGGGAATGCGCGCGTCTTCGAACCCGGGGCGAAAGTCGCCGTCAACATGGAGCCGGGGGCCGCGCGCCTCCTGGTCGACTGATGGCGGGCGGCGGGGCCACCGGCGGATCGGTTCAGGCCGACACCTACCGCGAGGCGCGGACATGGCTGTTGCTGCCCGCCTGGCTGGTCCTGGGCATTCTGACCCTTGCGCCCCTGACGATCATGCTGGTCTATTCCTTCCTGACCAAGGATTTCAGGGGCGGCGTCGTCTGGGACTTCAGCCTTGCCGCCTATGACCAGTTCTTCTTCGACCGCGGCCTTTTCGGGGACGATCCGCCCAGGATCGAATGGACCTATATCGGGATCTTCTGGCGCTCGATCTGGCAGGCGGGGCTGGCGACGCTCCTGAGCCTCGCGGTCGGCTTTCCCACCGCCTACTTCATCGCCACCAGACCTGAACGGGAGCGCGCGCTCTGGGTCTTTCTGGTGACCATACCCTATTGGGTGAACCTGCTCATCCGGACCGTCTCGATGAGGTTCCTGCTGCGCAACGAAGGTCCGCTGAATGACGGGCTGATGGCGATCGGCGTGATCTCCGAGCCCCTCGCCATCGTGAACACCAACCTCGCGGTGCAGCTGGGGCTCTTCTATTCCTATCTGCCCTTCATGGTGCTGCCGATCTACGCGGCGGTCGAGCGCTACAACTTCGCCCTGTCCGAAGCCGCGGCCGACCTCTATGCGCCGCGCTGGACCGTGCTGCGGCGCATCCTTCTTCCGGCGGTCAGGCCGGGGATCGTCGCGGGCTGCATCCTGGTCTTCGTGCCCTCGCTCGGGTCGTTCCTGGCGCCGGACCTTCTGGGGGGCGCGCGCAACTTCATGATCGGCTCGCTGATCGAGGAACAGTTCAAGGGCAACGCGGGCAACTGGCCCTTCGGCGCCGCCGCTTCGATGATCCTGCTGACGCTGGTCCTGATCCTGCTGATGGTCCTGGCCCGCCAGAGCCGGAAAGGCGAGGCGTGATGGCCAAATCTCATGACGTGCGCCGCTATCCGGGGTTCATGGCCATCACGATCCTCTGCCTCGTGATCCTTTATGCGCCGTTGCTGGTCGTGGCGGTCTACAGTTTCAACGCGTCCCCCTCCATCACGATCTGGGAAGGGGTCTCGCTTCGGTGGTATGTGGATGTCTTCACCGGCCCCGAGAGCGCGAAGTTCAGGGAGGCCGCCTGGAACAGCTTCATCATCGCGATCACCGCGGCGACGACGGCCACCGCCATCGCCACGCTGGCCGCCACCGCGGTCCTTCGCTCGGGCAGGTTCCGGCTGCGGACCTTCTCGCTGGGGTTGATCTCGCTGCCGCTGATGGTGCCCGAGATCGTGACGGCCGTGGCGACGTTGATCTTCTTCAACGCCATCGCCATCGAGCGCGGGCTGCTGACCATCCTGCTGGCCCATATCGCCTTCTGCATCCCCTTCGCCTACATGCCGATCTCGGCCCGGATGCAGGGGATCGAGGCCAGTTACGAGCAGGCCGCGATGGATCTCTATGCCACGAAACGGCAGGCCTTCACCCGCATTCTGATGCCCCTGATGATGCCGGGGATCGTGTCGGGCTTCCTCCTGGCCTTCATCATCTCGCTCGATGATTTCATCATCACGAACTTCGTCAAGGGCGCGGGGGTCGAGACCCTGCCGACGGCGATCTTCGGGGCGGTCAAACAGGGGATCAAGCCAAACATCATGGCGATCTCGACCCTGCTTCTGCTGGTTTCGATCGTCCTCGTGGCCCTGTCCTGGCTGATCGGTCGCCGGGACCAGGCAAGGGGGCGCTGATGGGGAGGGTCCGTTCCGTCGAGCCCCTGTCCGCGAAGCCCAGGCCCGGCCGGATCGTCCGGCAGGCGGCACGTCCATCCACCATGACGCAACCTCAACCGACAGGAGACTGACATGCAGACGCTCATGAAGACAACGCTTGCCGCCTCGGCGCTGGCACTGGCAGCGGGGGCCGCCCAGGCCGAAGGCCGGCTGGTGATCTACCACTGGTTCGAATACATCCCGCAGGAGCTTCTCGACAAGTTCAGCGAAGAACACGGCGTCGAGGTCGTCATGGACACCTATGACAGCAACGAGGCGCTTCTGGCCTCGCTCAAGGCCGGCGCCATCGGGACCTATGACGTGGCCGTGCCGGGCGACTACATGGTTCAGATCATGGCCAACGAGGGCCTTCTCGACACGATCGCGGAAGGCGAATTGTCCAACAAGGGCAACATCGCGCCGGAATGGGCCAACCCGTCCTTCGATCCGGGCCGGACGCACTCGATCCCGTATCAATGGGGGTCCACCTCGTTCGCGGTGAACCGCGACGTCTATTCCGGTGCCATCAACACGACCGACATCCTGTTCAATCCTCCGCAGGAACTGTCGGGCAAGATCAACATGCTGGACAGCCAGGGCGAAGTCCTGGCGATGGCCGCGCTCCACCTGGGGATTCCGCAGTGCTCATCCGACCGGGATCAGCTGTCCGCGCTGAACGCCATGCTGCAGAACGCCAAGCAGCATTGGGCGTCGTTCAATTCCGACACCGCGAAAGAGGTCCTGGTCTCGGGCGATGCGGCGGTGGGCCAGATCTACGACGGCTTTGCCGCCAAGGGGCGCGCAGAGGGGGCCAATATCGAATACGCCTTCCCGACCCAGGGCTATGTCGTCTGGATGGACAATGTCGTGCTGCTGAAGGACGCGCCGAACCGCCAGAACGCGTTGCTCTTCATGGATTTCCTTCTGGAGCCCGAGAACATCGCGGCCGTGACGAACTATGCCCGCTACAACGCCGGCGTGACGGGGGTGGAGGACTTCCTCGATCCGTCCCTCGCGACCCAGCCGGAGAGCAACCCGCCCGCCGATGCCGGGCCGGGTGTCTTCATCGAGGTCTGCGATCAGGCGACGCAGGAAGTCTATGACCGGATCTGGACGAGCCTGAAGAAGTAGGGAAAGACCGCGGCCGCTCCCGGCCTTCGCGGGGGGCGGCGACAGCAGGGCGGAGCACCTGCGCCCCGCGCGTCGCCGGCCGTTCGGCACGTGGACAATCCCCGCGCCACGGTGTCCCCACCGGGCCATCCCTGCGCCCGCGGGGCGCGAACGGGGCTTGCCCCCGGAGACATCCGGGCCGCGAACGCCCCGGTCCCGTCCCGCTGCCGCCTGTCTGTCACCGCGCGGGTGGGTGCGCGGGTGGGGTGGATGATCGCGCGCCCTGTGCCTATA
>SBFT01000407.1 GCA_006227805.1 Paracoccaceae bacterium | reverse complement strand
TGTGATGGTGGCAAGCGCGGGCGCCATCTTCGCCATCGTGACCTATAGCTGGGAATTCATGGACGCGGCCTTCAACCTGCCGACTGCCTTGCAGCAATGGTCGCGGCTGAGCGAGATCATCGAGCGGATCAACAAGGCCCAGCCCGACCCGGACTGAGGGGCAGTTGTCTTGATGCGGCCGATCCCCTAACGCTAGTGGCCGATACCACCCAGGGAGTGAGAGACATGACCGACGGACCCACCTACGGCTTCGACACGCTTCAGATCCACGCGGGCGCGCGCCCCGACCCCGCGACCGGTGCGCGCCAGACGCCGATCTACCAGACCACGGCTTACGTCTTCCGCGACGCGGAACATGCCGCCGCCCTCTTCAACCTTCAGGAAGTGGGCTACATCTATTCGCGCCTGACGAACCCGACCGTGGCGGTCCTTCAGGAACGCATCGCGACGCTGGAAGGCGGCGTGGGTGCGGTCTGCTGCTCGTCCGGCCATGCCGCCCAGATCATGGCCTTGTTCCCGCTGATGGCGCCAGGGCGGAACATCGTCGTGTCGACCCGCCTCTACGGCGGAACGGTGACCCAGTTCAGCCAGACGATCAAACGCTTCGGCTGGTCCGCGAAATTCGTCGATTTCGACGATCTGGATGCCGTCCGCAAGGCCATCGACGAGGACACCCGCGCGCTCTTCTGCGAGTCGATCGCGAACCCCGGCGGCTATGTCACCGACCTGCCGGCGATCGCCGCGGTCGCCGACGACGCGGGGCTGCCGCTGATCGTCGACAATACCTCGGCCACGCCCTACCTCTGCCGCCCGATCGAGCACGGCGCCACGCTGGTCGTGCATTCGACCACGAAGTACCTGACCGGAAACGGCACGGTCACGGGCGGGGCGATCGTCGATTCGGGGCGATTCGACTGGTCGGCCTCGGACAAGTTCCCCTCGCTCAGCGCGCCCGAGCCCGCCTATCACGGTCTGAAGTTCCACGAGACCTTCGGACCGCTGGCCTACACGTTCCACGGCATCGCCATCGGGCTGCGCGACCTGGGCATGACGATGAACCCGCAGGCGGCGCATTACACGCTGATGGGGATCGAGACGCTGTCGCTTCGGATGGAGCGCCATGTCGAGAACGCCATGAAGATCGCCGAATGGCTCGAGAACGACCCCCGCGTCGATTACGTCACCTATGCGGGCCTCAAGTCCTCGCCCTACAACGGACGCGTGGCGCGGATCTGCCCCAAGGGTGCGGGGGCGCTTTTTACCTTCGCGGTCAAGGGCGGCTATGACGCCTGCGTCAAGCTGGTGAACGCGCTGGAAATCTTCAGCCATGTCGCCAACCTGGGCGACACGCGGTCGCTGATCATCCACTCGGCCTCGACCACGCACCGCCAGCTCTCGCCCGAACAGCAGCGCGCGGCCGGTGCGGCGCCGGAAGTGGTGCGGCTCTCGATCGGGATCGAGGACGTGAACGACCTGATCGCGGATCTGGACCAGGCCCTGGCCAAAGCCACCGCCTGAGCCACCGGGAAAACATGAGAAGGGCGCCGGAACCCACTGGCGTCCTTATGTTATTCCGCGATCGCGAAGACCATCGAGACATTGGCCGACAGGCTGACTTCGCCCGCGGCCACCGGAATGTCCGAGGCGCGCGCCTCGGCCATGCCCATCATCATCGGGCGCGCCCCGCCGCCATGTTCCGAGATGCTCAGGACCTCGCCCAGGGTGACGCCCGCGGCATCGGCCATCTGGCGGGCCCTGGCCATGGCGTCCCGCACCGCCAGCGCGCGGGCCTGCGCCATCAGGGGGTCGGGATCGGCGACCGCGAAACTCAGGCCCCCAAGCCTGTTCGCCCCGTCGCCCACCACCGCGTCCAGCACCGGGCCCAGCTTGTCCAGGTCCCGCAGGCGCAGGTTCATCGAGATCACCGCCCGGAAGCCCGTCACCCTGGGGGCAGCGTCCGGGTCGGTCCGGTGGTCCCAGACCGGGTTCAGCATGACCTGTCCGGTCTGGATGTCGCGCGCCTCGATCCCGGCCGCGGCCAGGGCCGCGAGAACCGCCTGGGCGCCCGCGGCTGCGCGGTCCATCGCGGCGCGCGCGCCGGGGTCGTCCGCCTCGACGCCGACCGAGATCAGCGCCATGTCGGGCACGGCCTCGACCTGGCCTTCGCCGGTGACGGAAATCTGGCGTGGCATGTCCTGCGCGAGGCCCGGGCTTGCAAGCAGGCCGAGGCCGATCGCCATCAGGGCGGCCATGCGCGGCAGGTGGAGGGCTGAAAGCATCGCGGGAACCTCTCGCTCGGTCTGGGTGTCGTGCTCAGTTGACACCGGGCGCCGTGCGCATCGCAAGGGCCTGCTTGGTCTTTTCCTTTTCCTTGGCGAAGTCCTGCTATAAATTGCCCGCAACGGCGGATCACTTCCGCACAGCAACTCTGGGTGCTAAAGCGGCACGATGAAACCCGATTTCGCCCTTTCGCTGTCTTTCGAAGGCATCGCGCTTCTGGTCCGCGCCGCGGGCGGATGGCGCAATGCAGGCGAAGTTTCGCTGGACGCCCCCGATCTCGGCGGCGCCCTGGCGGCGCTGCGCGCCCGCGCGGTCGACCTGGGCGGCGCCGCTTTCCGGACCAAGCTGATCATTCCGAAGGATCAGATCCGCTATCTGACCATCAGCACCGGCCATCTGTCGGCCGCCGACCGCCATGCCGAGGTGCGGCGCGCGCTGGATGGCGCCACGCCCTATGCGGTCGACGAATTGTCCTACGACATCTGCGAGGACGGCCCCCTGACCCATGTCGCCGCCGTCGCGCGCGAGACACTGGAGGAGGCCGAGGCCTTCGCGGTCGAACACCGCTTCAACCCGGTCAGTTTCGTCGCGATCCCGGGCGACGAGAATTTCCTGGGCGAGCCCTTCTTCGGCGCCACCGCGTTTTCGCGAAAGGCCCTCGCGCCCGGTGAACGGGTCGAGCCGGATGGGGTGTCGGTGGTGGTGATCGGGCCCGTCGGGACGCCCGGCGTCGAGCCGCTGAAGGCCGACGCGGCCCCCGAAGAACCTGCAACCGAACCCACGACCGAACCCGCGACCGAAGCGGCGCCGGAGGATACGGGTCCGATGCCCGGCTTCTCGAGCCGCCGTGCGGCGGACGGGCCCGCCCCGCCCTTGGGCGGCGCAACCCGCACCGCCGCCATCGCGCCACGCATCACCGTCGGCCTGCCCGCCGCGGAGGAGAGCGCGGCACCGCCGTCCTTCCCCGATCCCGCACCTTCCGGGGCGTCCATCGCCGCGCCCGCGGCCACCCGCGACGTGCCGGACGCACCCGTGACA
>SBFT01000422.1 GCA_006227805.1 Paracoccaceae bacterium | reverse complement strand
TAGTCATAGATTTGCCTAGCTTCTTCCAGCGTATCGAAGATGTGAAGCTTGCCGTCCATCAGAACGCCCGCCTGCTGCACGAATTGTTCCAGTGTCCTGGGGCTGTGCGAGACGATCACCAGCGTCGCCTTGCGCAGCCTTTCCTCGAGGATCGCGCCCGCGCGCTTGTTGAATTCCACGTCGGTCGATCCGGGCATGCCTTCGTCGACCAGGTAGATGTCGAAATCCAGCGCCAGCATCAGCGCGAACGAGAACCGCGCGCGCATCCCCGAGGAATAGGTGCCCAGGGGTTGCTCGAAATACTCGCCCAGGTCGCAGAGCCAGCGGCAGAACGACTCGACATAGTCGGGGTCGAGACCATAGAGCCGCGCGATGTAGCGGCTGTTTTCCACCGCCGAGACGCGGCTGACGACGCCGCCCATGAAGCCCAGCGGAAACGATGTCTTCGAGCCGCGCACGATCTCGCCCTCGTCGGGTTTCTCAAGCCCCGCCATCATGTTGATCAGCGTAGTCTTGCCCGTGCCGTTCGGCGCCAGGATGCCCAGCGACCGCCCCATCTCGACCCGGAACGAGGCACGGTCCAGGATCACCTTGCGGTGAGAGCCCGTCCAGAAGGACTTGCTGACATTCCTGAACTCGATCATGCCCTGCTCTGGTTGCCGGAACCGGTCCTGGTTACTTCACAACTATTGCCTTATCCCTACTGGCGTTTCCAGCAGGTCGCCGCAGCCTAGCGGCCGAGTTGGGCCAGATTATGTCCGAAACCGAAACAAAAACCAATTTCGCGCCGATGCTGTTCACGGCGGCGCAAGGCGGAGTCGACCGGCGCCCTTGCCTCAGAGGGTCTGTTTCTGGACGCGGAAGATCTTGCCCGCGGCGATGCTGACGCCGGCGGCCGCGAAGCTGAAGAGCGCGCCCATCTTGGCCGCGTCCTGCACCGGGCCCGGATCGAAGGCGACCGAGGCGACGAACAGCGACACGGTGAAGCCGATCGCCGCGACACAGCCCACCACCACCAGATCGATGATGCGCATCCCCGCCGGAATCCCCAGCCGCAGGGGCACGGCGGCGATCCAGCCGAAGATCAGGATGCCAACGGGCTTGCCGATCAGAAGGCCCGCCAGGACCAGCCAGGTCGCGTCTCCCATGGACGAGAACTCGACCCCCGCATTCAGCAGGCCGAAGAAGAACAGCACCACTTCCACGGGATGTTTCAGCGCATGTTCGATCTGGTTCAAAAGGTCGGTCAGGTATTGTTCGGCCTCCGAGAAGATGCCGAAGGCGCGGTCGGCATGGGGGATCGTCACCACGATGGGCAGAAGGCCCAGCGCCGGGTGCAGGCCCGACCGCATGAAGCCGTACCAGCTGGCGCAGGCGGCGATGGCATAGGGGAGGACGTGCAGGTTCTTGCGCACCCAGGTGGAATTGGGCCGCGCCTGGTTGCCGCGGTCCAGACGGCGCGGCAGCCAGTTGGCCAGGATATAGACCGCCAGCGCCGCCCCGAACGAGAACAAGAGCCACACCGGCGCGAGATCGCCCGAGGGGTAGAAGACCGCCAGGATGATCAGGCCCGCGGCGTCGTCGGCGATCGCCAGCAGCAGCAGGAACCGCACCGCCGGGTGGCCCGCGCCGAAGACGATGCGGCCTACAAGGTAGGAAAACGCGATATCCGTCGCGGTGGGGATCGCCCAGCCATTGGCCACCGCGTTGTAGGTGTCCGACCCCATCAGCAGCGCAAGGCCCAGATAGACGCTGATCGGGCCCAGCATGCCGCCCAGCGTCGCGAAAAGCGGCGTCGCCGCCTTCTTGCCGCGCAAGCTGCCGTTCTTGAGGATGATCGCCTCCCAGACTTCCTTGGCGGCGATGGCGAAGAAGAACGCCATCAGGATGTCGTTCACCAGGTAATGCAGCGTCAGCGTGCGATGGCCGTCATGCAGGTGGCCGATGGGCGCGTGGTCCCAGATCACGAACTCGACGAAATGGTGGTAGCTGTCGGGGTTGGTGTTCGCCCAGACCAGCGCGATCAGAGCCCCCAGGATCAGCAGAAGCGAATAATTCGTCAGAAAGTTCCAGACGCGATACATGATCATCTGTCCCCGGGGTTTTTCGTTTTCCAAGTGGGTAAGTGATTTGGCTCCGGTCGGCAACGCCGCAATTGACGCAACCTTGCGCGGGCGGGGGGAAGGGGCCAGTCTGGACCGCATGAGCCTCTCTGCCCTGAGTGACCAGATCCGCGCCTGTCGTCTGTGCGCCGACGCGTTCGCGCGGACCGCGACGGCGCATGAGCCGCGCCCCGTGGCCTGGTTCCGCCCCGGCGCGCGCCTCCTGATCGCCGGGCAGGCGCCGGGGGCGCGGGTCCATGCCTCGGGGCGGCCTTTCACGGATCCTTCGGGCGACCGGCTGCGCGACTGGCTGGGCCTGTCCGAGGACGTCTTCTACGACCGCGACCGCGTGGCGATCGTGCCGATGGCCTTCTGCTTTCCCGGCTATGACGCGCGCGGCGCGGACCTGCCGCCGCCGCCCGTCTGCGCGCGCACCTGGCATGATCGGGTCATGGCGTCGCTGGGGGATGTCCGGCTGCGGGTGCTGGTGGGCGGTCATGCCCATCGCTGGCACCTCGGCGCGCGGCAGGGCGTGACCCGGACCGTGCGCGCCTGGCGCGACCTGGCCCCGGGCGTCTTTGCCTTGCCTCACCCGTCCTGGCGGAATACGGCATGGCTGAGGAAAAACACCTGGTTCGCGGAGGACCTTCTGCCCGAGCTGCGCCAGGCCGTGAGAAGGGCCCTGATGTGACCGACGAGATCACCCCGCTCGACGCCGCCCATGCCGCGATGGAGGCCGCGCCCCAGGACGACGCGGCGCGCCTGCGGTTCTTCGAGCGGCTGGCGGATGCCGAATTGTTCCTGCTGCTGGCCTCGGAACCCGAGGACGACCGGGTCGAGCCCGAGCTGTTCGCGCTCGAGACCGGCCGCTTCGTCCTGGCCTTCGACCGAGAGGCGCGCCTCGCGCAGTTCACGGGCCGCCCCGCCCCTTTCGCCGGGCTTTCGGGGCGCAGCCTGGCGGCGCTGCTGGCGGGCGAGGGGCTTGGGCTGGGGCTGAACCTCGATGTGGCGCCGTCCTCGATCCTGATCCCGGCTGAGGCGGTCGCCTGGCTGGACGCCACGCTGGGCCATGGACCGGACGAGGCCGAGGCGCGGATCGAGGCCGTCAGCCCCCCCGCGGGCCTGCCCGAGGCGCTGCTCGGCGCGCTCGACGCCAAGCTCGCCACCGCGCAGGGTCTGGCGCAGGGCGCCTTCCTGGCGGGCGTGACCTATGAGGGCGGCGGG
>SBFT01000030.1 GCA_006227805.1 Paracoccaceae bacterium | reverse complement strand
TGGCGGTGGCGCATCTGGCGGCCGGGCGCGCGGGCGCGGATCTCCTGGCGGCCCTGCGGATGTTGCCGGGCGGTCCCGTCACCGATCTGCCGGTGGCGCTGGCGGTGGCCTCGGGCCAGGTGACGCTCAGCGCCGACGCCTTTCCGTCGCTTCTGGAAAGCTATGTCGACGCCCTGCCATACGAGGCCCGCATCGTGGCGCGCGATCAGGCGAAGGTCACGCTTGCAGCGCATCCGTCGCACAGGCGCGCGGTGCACACGCCCGCGCGGATCGCGCTGGACGAGGCGTTGCATGATGCCCTCGCCGCGCTGGCGCGGCAGACCTATGTGCCCGCCAGCGACGCCTCGCGCCTGGGCGGGGCAGGGGCGGGGCTGACCGACAACGACTGAGCGGCGCCCCTAACGCAGCCGCTCACCGCTCGAAGGGATCCTCGGGATAGCCGACGCCCGACAGGTAGAGGCCCGCAGGCGGGCAGACCGGGCCGCAGGCGGCGCGGTCGCGCGCCTCGAGGGCTGACTTCACCTCCCCCGGCGTCCAGGCGCCCGCGCCCACCCGTTCCAGCGTGCCGACAAGGCTGCGGATTTGGTTGTGCAGAAAGGACCGCGCGCGGAAGTGAAAGCGGATCTCGGGACCCGAGAGGCCCTGCACCCGGTCGATGCGCGCTTCGTCCAGCGTCTTGACCGGGCTCTCGGCCTGGCAGATCGACGACCGGAACGTGGTGAAATCATGCCGTCCCAGAAGGTGGGCCGCCCCTTCGCGCATCGCCTCCAGGTCCAGCGGGCGCTTGACCTGCCAGACGCGGTCCGCGTCATGGGTCGCGGGCGCACGGCGTTCCAGGAGGCGGAAGAGATAGCGCCGTTCCGTCGCCGAGAAACGCGCATGCCAGTCCTCCGGGACAGCGACGCAATCCAGGATCGCCACCGGCAGGGGCCTGAGGTGAAAGTTCAGCGCCTCGGACAGGCGGAACGGGTCCCAGTCGCGCTCCATGTCGCAATGCGCGACCTGGCCCAGGGCATGAACGCCCGCATCGGTGCGTCCGGCGGCGGCGATGGTATGGGCGCGCGCCTCGAGCCGCGCCAGGGCGTCCTCGATCGCGCCCTGGACCGAAGGCTGGTCGGCCTGGCGTTGCCAGCCCGCGAAGGGCGTGCCGTGGTATTCTATCTTCAGGGCGTATCTGGGCATGGGCATTCCTTAGGGTCCGCCACGGCACCCGGCAAGCCCCTCTGGCATCGGGGCGATGCGGGGCTTATGTTCGGTTCAGTCAGGTCAGACGGGGCAAGGGGCTCTTGGTCATCTCCACACTCGCCGATACGCTGGTCCGGGGCGTGGAAGACGTGGGCGACCGGTTGTCCGAGGCGTTCTTCGAACCGGTGATCCGGCTGGGCGTCACCGGCCTCGCGCGGTCGGGCAAGACGGTCTTCATCACCTCGCTGGTGGCGAACCTGCTGGACAGGGGCCGCATGGGGGGGCTGGTCGCGGTCGAGGAAGGGCGCGTCGCGGCGGCCTTCCTGCAACCCCAGCCCGACGACACCGTGCCGCGCTTCGACTACGAGACCCACATCGCCGCCCTGACCGGCGCGCGGCCGCACTGGCCCGAGAGCACCCGCGCCATCAGCGAATTGCGCCTGTCCCTGCGGGTGAAGCCGGGCGGATTTCTTGGGGGGCTCCAGGGACCGCGCACCATCCATCTCGACATCGTGGATTATCCCGGCGAATGGCTGCTGGACCTGGGCCTGATGGACAAGAGCTTCGCGCAGTGGTCGGCCGAGACGCTGGCGCGCGCCGAGGCGCGCCCTCAGGCGGCAGGCTTCCGCGCGGCCCTGGCGGCCACCGACACCGCCGCGCCCCATGACGAGGTGGCGGCCAAGGCGCTGGCCGCATACTTCACCGATTACCTGCGCAGCGCGCGCGAGGCGGGGTTCAGCGACTGCACGCCGGGCCGCTTCCTGTTGCCGGGCGACCTCGCGGGTTCGCCCGCGATCACCTTCGCGCCGCTGCCCGGCGAAAGCGGCCCGCGCCGGTCGCTCTGGCGCGAATGCGAACGGCGATACGAGGCCTACAAGGCCCGCGTCGTCACCCCCTTCTTCCGCGACCACTTCGCCCGGATCGACCGGCAGATCGTGCTGGTCGATGCCCTGGGCGCGATCCATCGCGGCCCCGGCGCGGTGGCCGATCTGGGCCATGCGATGAAGGACATCCTGGCCGCCTTCCGCCCCGGGCGGAACGCCTTCCTGACGCGGCTGTTGCTGGGGCGGCGGGTCGAGCGGATCCTCTTCGCCGCGACCAAGGCCGATCACCTGCACCACAGCCAGCATCCCCGCCTGACCGCGATCATCGAGGCCCTGACGCGCGAGGCGCGCGACCGCGCGGGCTTTGCCGGGGCCCGGACGGCGGCCCTGTCCATCGCCGCGATCCGCGCCACCACGGAAGAGACGCGCCAGCACCAGGGCCAGCGTCTGGACATGGTGCGCGGGCGGCTGGCCGAGGACGGGCGCGAGGCGGCCTTCTTCCCCGGCGATCTGCCCGAGACCCCGGCGGCGCTGCTTGATCCCGGCGCGGGATGGCTGGCCGAGGATTACAAGGCCATGGCCTTCGCGCCCGCGGCCCTGAGCCTCAAGCCCGGCTATGGCCCGCCGCATATCCGGCTGGACCGGGCGGCGCAGTTCCTGTTCGGGGACAGGCTGTGATCCTGCGGGACGCGCATAGCCTCGATGCGGGGCGCGTGGGCGCGATCCTTGCCGGATTTCAGGCGGATACGCCCTGGATGCCGAACCTCTGGACGGGGGCGGAATGCATTGCCTTTGGCGGTCGCCTGATCGACGAGGGCATCGTCCGGGTGGCTGAGGACGGCGGCGTCGTCGGCTTCATGGCGCGGCGGAGGGACGAGGTGCTTGCGCTCTACGTGGCGCCCGGGGCACGCGGGCAGGGGATCGGCAGCCGTCTTCTGGCCGAGGCGCAGGAGGCCGAGGCGACCCTCAGCCTGCGGACCTTCGAGGTCAATCACCGCGCGCGCGCCTTCTATGGCCGCCACGGCTTTGTCGAGACCGCGCGCGGCGATGGCAGCGGCACTGACGAAGGCCTGCCGGACATCCTTCTGACCTGGGAAAGGACCGCGCCATGACCCCGCGCAAGGCCCCCGTGGTGATCGACCTGGACGCCGACGCCGAGCCCGCCCCGCCCGTGCGCGACGCGCCGCCCGTGCCGGACGCGACGCCGATGCCCGATGGCGCGGCGATGCAGGCGGCGGCGCGTCTTGCCGCGCGACCGCCGTCGCGCCTGGCACGGCTGTTCTGGGCGCTGGCGGGGGCGGTGCTGGGGGCCGTGAT
>SBFT01000412.1 GCA_006227805.1 Paracoccaceae bacterium | reverse complement strand
TCAGCGTCGACCCGGGCGAGCGCATCGCCCGCGTCATGTCGACGAAGCCCTGCCGCGACGTGTCCGTGTGATCGGGCGACCCGACCGAGGCCAGCACCTCGCCCGTGCGGTGATCGGCCACCAGGATCGCGCCGGAAGCCGATTGCGGCGCGGCGCGCATCGCGGCCGCCAGGACGCGCTCGGCCTCGGCCTGGAGGCGGGCATCGAGCGTGGTGCGATGGACAAGGATTTCCGGCGCCTCGGTCCGCACGCGCTGCGCGAGGTGCGGCGCCAGCGCAGGGAAAGGCCGCATGGCGCGGGGCACCGCTGTGGCGGCGGCCACGCGCGCCTCGTCCTCGGCCAGAAGCCCGGCGCCCAGCATCCGGTTCAGGACGCGATCCCGCGCGGCCCGCGCCGCGACTGCATTGCGATCGGGGCGGCGCGCTTCGGGAGATTGCGGCAGGGCGACCAGAAGGGCGGCTTCGGCCGGGGTCAGCCGGCGCGGGTCCTTGCCGAACCAGGCCAGCGACGCCGCCCTGACCCCCTCGAGGTTCCCGCCATAGGGCGCATGCAGAAGGTAGAGCGCCAGGATCCGGTCCTTGTCCAGCCGCCGCTCGAGCGCCAGCGCCACGCGGATCTGGCGCAGCTTGCCCGCCCATGCGCCGGTGCCGCCATTCTCGAGCAGACGCGCCACCTGCATCGTCAGGGTCGAGCCGCCCGAGACGACCCGCCCGTGCCACGCGGCCTGCGCCGCCGCGCGGGCCAGCGCGATCGGATCGACGCCGGGATGGCTGAAGAAGCGGCGGTCCTCATAGGCCACCAGCATGGCGATCAGGCGCGGATCGACCTGACCCGGCGCCAGCCGCCAGCGTCCGTCCTCGACCGGAAAGGCGCGCAACAACGTGCCGTCGCGCGCCAGGATCTCGACCGAGGTCTCCGCCAGGACCGGCGGCAATTCGGTCCGCGCGATCCAGGCATCCAGCGCGTCGCGCCCTGCACCGGCAAGGCCCAGCGCCAGGCCGAGGGCGATCAGCGCGGAGCCCAGGCGCGTCATTCCGCGATGCTCACCCGGCCGGTTTCGGTGCGTGCCCGGAAGTCGGGGCGGTACATGTCCTCGACCGAGGCCGCGGGGTGGTGATAGGCGCCCGGGCTGACCGCCCGGGCGACATAGGCCAGGGTTACCCGCTCGCGCCCCCGCAGATCGACCGCGGCCAGGAACCGGTCACTGCGGAACTCGGCGTGGCGCGCCTGGGACGGGTTCAGCCAGCCCAGCGCGCGCACATCGCCCGAGCGCAGCAGGCTGGGGTTGTCGATCTCGACTCCGGCAGGAAGCGGATCGTCGATCATCAGGCGCGCGCCCAGTTCGGTCGCGGGATCCACCGTCAGAACGGTGACGAAGCGATCGCCCACGCGCAGGGCGCCAAGGTCCAGCGGCTGTCCGTCCAGCGTGTAATGCACGCGCGAGATCGCATAGCCGGTGCCGCCCGCGGGCGGCGCGACCAACGGCACGCCGATCGTCGTCAGCGTCAGGTCCGTGGCGCCCGCCGTGGGCGTTATGGCGAAACTGCGCGCGGTCATCGCGTCGTCCAGGACCTGCACGAAGGGTCCCTGCATCGCCTGTCCGTTGACCGACAGCCCCGAGGCGCCCGGAGCGCCGATCAGCGCATGGGCCGCCAGCAGCGACCACGCCGCCTCCTGCGTCGAGCGGCGCGCATCGGTCCCGGCGACGCGCGCGGTCAGCGCGTCGCGATCCACGGCCCGGCTGCCCGCCTCGACCGCCAGGGTCAGGACCCCCGCCGCATCGCGCAACCGCGTGCCGTAATCGTCCCGCCAGACCGGCACGCCGTCGCCAGCCAAGGCGTCCAGCCCGGATTGCGCCAGGCCGAACATCGCATCCGCGCGCAGCTGGTCCCCATAGGCCGCGAGTGCGGCACCCAGTTGCGCCGCCGCCAGCGGCGTGCCGAAGGCCGCGCCCTTTTCATCCGCGTAATAGCGCAGGTCGCCCATGGCCGCGGCACCCTCGCGCGCCAGAACCATCAGCGCATAGGCGATATCCTCGCCCCCCCTGTCGAAATCGGCGGCGAAGTTGATGCGGTTGCGCAGGTTGTCCAGCGCCATGCCGAAGGCGCGATCGGGCACCGCATGGCCGTTGACGCGTGCGCGCGACAGGAAGTCCGTCACGTAGGCGTCGAGCCACAGATCGCCATCGGCCTGCGCGCTCCACAATCCGAAGGCCCCGTTCGAGGCCTGCCGCGCGATCACCTGTCCGATGGCGCGATCGATCCGCGCGTCGATATCCGTCGCCGCCCCCAGCCCCGAGGCCTGCGC
Source organism: Paracoccaceae bacterium (assembly GCA_006227805.1). Lineage (GTDB taxonomy): Bacteria > Pseudomonadota > Alphaproteobacteria > Rhodobacterales > Rhodobacteraceae > JAGYKE01. Next base: position 1,022 of record SBFT01000412.1, on the reverse strand, counting down.
GACCGACGACAGGTAGAGCAGCGGCAGCGCCTGCGAGGTCACCTGTTCGGTGCAGCCATAGGGATAGCGGTCCAGCATGGACAGCAGACCCGGCGCATCGAACCGCGCCAGCGGCCCGGCCGAGATCAGCGCCCGCCCCGTGCCCGCACGAAGATCGGCGAAGACCTCGGCGTCGAGCGTGAAGGTTTCGCCCGCGCCCAGGCTGAAGCGCCGCGTCAGCGCGATTTCGGGATCGTTCGCACGCACCGGCAGCAGGTAGTCGCGCGTCAGGACCTGCCCGCCCGGCGTGGTCATCACCACCCGGAGCGGATGATCGCCGACGATGTCGGACGACAGCGCCAGGTCGACGACCTGCCGGCCCTGTTCGGCCAGCACGGCCTGAACCGCGCGCGCGGACAGGCGGACGGCCTCGGGGGCCTCGATGGACAGACGGACCTCGCCCGCCGGGCCTTCGGCATGGATCATCTCGATCCGCATCCGGCTGGTGTCTCCCGGCGCGAGAAACCGCGGCAGGCTGACCTGCGCCACCACCGGATCGCGCAGGATCACGTCGCGGGCGGCCTGGCCCACGGCGCGCGGGCTCCAGGCCACGGCCATCAGGCGGACCGTGCCGTTGAAGGCGGGGATATCCAGATTGACGAAGGCCTGCCCATCCGCACCCACCCGGATCGGGCCGGTGAACTGGGCCACCAGCCTTTCGGTGGGCGGCGGGGATTGCATCCTGAGGCCCGCATTGGCGTCCCCGCCCGAGCGGACATTGCCCATCGCCCCGTTCATGCCGTCGATCAGGCGGCCATAGAGGTCACGCAATTCGACCCCCAGCCGCCGCTGTCCGAAGTAGTGGGCCGAGGGGTCGGGCGACCGGAACCCGGTCAGGTTCAGGATGCCCAGGTCCACCGCCGCCAGCGTCAGCCAGACCTCCTCGCCCGGGGCGGCCCCGTCGATCCGCAGGCCCGCACGCAGGGTGCTGCGCGGCTGGATCGCGCCCGGCACGTCGATGGCCACCTGCAACTGCCGACCTC
>SBFT01000391.1 GCA_006227805.1 Paracoccaceae bacterium | reverse complement strand
TCGCGCGCGATCTCGGCCACCATGTTCAGCGCGATGGGCTTGACCGCCGGACCGCAATAGCCGCCATGCGATCCCTTGCCGTCGATCGAGGGTTCGGGGCTGAACGTGTCGAGATTGACGGATGTGATCGACGACACCGTGTTGATGAGACTGACCGCATCCGCGCCGCCGTTCTTCGCCGCGCGGGCGGGATAGCGGATGTCGGTGATGTTGGGCGTCAGCTTCACGATCACGGGGCGGTCGTAGTTCTGCTTGCACCAGCGGGTGACCATCTCGATGTATTCGGGCACCTGCCCCACGGCGGATCCCATGCCGCGCTCGCTCATGCCGTGGGGGCAGCCGAAGTTCAGCTCGATCCCGTCAGCACCGGTTTCGGCCACGCGCGGCAGGATGCGTTTCCAGGCCTGTTCCTCGCAGGGCACCATCAGCGACACGATCACGGCGCGGTCGGGGTAATCGGCCTTGACGCGCGCGATCTCCTCGAGGTTCACCTCGAGCGGCCGGTCGGTGATCAGCTCGATGTTGTTCAGGCCCAGGACGCGCCGGTCGGCGCCATGGACCACGCCATAGCGCGGCCCGTTCACGTTGACGATGGGCGGGCCGTCCTCGCCCAGGGTCTTCCACACGACGCCGCCCCAGCCTGCCTCGAAGGCGCGACGGACGTTGTATTCCTTGTCCGTGGGCGGCGCCGACGCCAGCCAGAACGGGTTCGGGGACCTGATCCCCAGGAAATCGGTCGTCAGATCGGCCATGCTCGCCTCCCTCAGCCCATCAGGGCGCTGTGAATGTCTTCGGCCGCGTCGCGGCCTTCGGCCACGGCGGTCACGGTCAGGTCGTCCCCGCCCGTGGCGCAATCGCCGCCGGCCCAGACGCCGGCAAGGCTGGTGCGGCCCGCGCCGGTGACGGCGATCTTGCCGCCTTCGATCTTCAGGCCTTCGGGTGCGCCCTCCAGCGTCTGGCCGATGGCCTTGAGCACCTGGTCGGCCTTCAGGCGGACCGTCTCGCCGGTGCCGGTCAGCCTGCCGCCTTCGGTCCTGGTATATTCCAGCTCGATCTCGGCCGCGGCCCCGTTGCCGTGGATCGCCACCGGCATGACGTTGAACATCAGCCGCACGCCCTTCGAGGCCGCGAGATCCTGTTCGAACCGGCTGGCGGGCATCGCCTCGCGCCCGCGCCGATAGGCGACGGTGACGCTTTCGGCGCCCAGGAGTTTCGACTGCACCGCCGCGTCGATCGCCGTCATGCCGCCGCCGATGACCACGACGTTGCGCCCGACCGGCAGCGCGGACAGATCGCCCGCCTGTCGCAGATCGGCGATGAAGCCCACCGCATCCCCGACGCCCGCCTTGTCCTCGCCGTCCACGCGCAGCGCGTTGACGCCGCCGAGGCCCACCGACAGGAAGACCGCGTCGTGTTCCGACTTCAGCCCCTCCAGGGTCAGGCCCGCGCCCAGCGCCTGCCCCGTCCGGATCGTGATGCCGCCGATCTGCATCAGCCACTCGACCTCGCCCGCCGCGAAACCGCCCACGGTCTTGTAGGCCGCGATACCGTATTCGTTCAGACCGCCGGCCTTGTCCCTGGCCTCGTAGATCGTCACGTCATGGCCCTTCATGGCCAGCCTGTGCGCGCAGGACAGCCCCGCCGGCCCCGCGCCCACGACCGCCACGCGCTTGCCCGTGGAGGCCGCGCGGGTGAAGGGATGCACCCCCTTCTCCATCATCGTGTCGGTGGCATAGCGCTGCAGGCGGCCGATCTCGACCGGCTTGCCTTCGGCCGCCTCGCGCACGCAGGCCTGTTCGCACAGGGTCTCGGTCGGGCAGACGCGGGCGCACATGCCGCCCAGGATGTTCTGCTCGAAGATCGTCCTGGCAGCCGCCTGGGGCTGGCCGGTATGGATCTGGCGGATGAAGAGCGGGATGTCGATCGCCGTGGGACAGGCCGTGATGCAGGGCGCGTCATGGCAGAAATAGCAGCGATCCGCCGCCACAGCCGCTTCATGCGGGTCGAAGGGCGGGTGCAGATCGGCGAAGTTCTGCGCCAATTCCTCCGTGCTCAGCCGTCCGGCCCGGATGCCGGGGGCCATGGAACCTTGCGCCATGCTGGGTCTCCCTGTGCGTCTCTTGACGAAAAGACTGCCAGATTCGGGAATTTTATCAATTGGTAAATTTTTGCGCGGGCGATCCTAGGCCCGCGACCCGCCCGGCACGCCCAAAAACCGGGCAGGATCGCATGAAAAAGGGCCGCCTTCCCGGGCGGCCCGAACCGGCAGGGATGCGACGGGGTGTCAGAAGACCTTGAAGGTCATCGTGGTCAGCGATCGCTCGATCCCCGGAATCTCCAGCAGCTTGTCGTTGATGTATTTGCCGACGTCCTGGTCGCTCGGGATATACATCTTCATCAGGAGATCATATTCGCCGCTGGTCGAATAGAGCTCGGAATGGATCTCGCGCAGCGCGATTTCCTCGGCGACCTTGTAGGTGGTGCCGGGCTTGCAGCGGATCTGGACGAAGACGCAGATGCTCATGGGCGACCCCTTTCGTTGCCTGTCCAAGGCTGGCATGGGGCGCAGGCGGCGGCAAGGGCTTTCCAGCCCGCCCCCTTGCCCCTATAAGCGCCGCGTCAGACCAAGGTGGACCAGATGCGCAAGGCCAAGATCGCCCGCAAGACCGCCGAGACCGATATCAGCGTCGAGATCGACCTGGACGGCACCGGCAGCTATGACAACCAGACCGGCATCGGGTTCTTCGACCACATGCTGGACCAGCTGGCGCGCCATTCGCTGATCGACATGCGCGTGCGCACCAAGGGCGATCTGCACATCGACGACCACCACAGCGTCGAGGACACCGGAATCGCGCTTGGCCAGGCGCTGGCGCAGGCGCTGGGGGACAAGCGCGGCATCCGCCGCTACGGTTCCTGCCTTCTGCCGATGGACGACGCGCTGGTGCGCGCGGCGCTCGACCTGTCGGGGCGGCCTTACCTGGTGTGGAACGTCGATCTGCCGACGCCCAGGATCGGAGCCTTCGATACCGAACTGGTGCGCGAATTCTTCCAGGCCTTCAGCACCCATGGCGGCATCACGCTGCATGTGGACCAGCTGCACGGGATCAACAGCCACCACATCGCCGAGGCCGCCTTCAAGGCGCTTGCCCGTGCCCTGCGGGCCGCGATCGAGCCGGGCCCGCGCGCCGCCGGCGCGATCCCCTCGACGAAGGGCGCGCTGTGACGGGGCTGACCGTTCTTGTCGACTACGAGGCCGGCAACCTGCATTCGGCCGAAAAGGCGTTCCAGCGGATGGCGGGCGAGGCCGGTGCGGGCGCGGTCCTCGTCTCCTCCCGCCCCGAGGATGTGGCCCGCG
>SBFT01000109.1 GCA_006227805.1 Paracoccaceae bacterium | reverse complement strand
CAATGTCCTGACGCACCTGCTGGGGCAAAGCATCGAGGAACTGGAAGGCAAGATCGCCATCTACCACGCCGCCTTGCGCAAGGCGGGGCATGATCCGGCGGATTTCACCGTCACGCTGATGCTGCACACCTTCGTCGCACGCGACCGCGAGGCCGCGCGCCGCATCGCCCGCGGCCCGATGAAGGATTACCTGCGCTCTGCCGCCGGGCTGGTGCGCCAGTATGCCTGGGCCTTTCCAGCCTTCAAGCGCCCGCAAGGGGTCACCAACCCGTCCGAGATCGACCTTCGCAGCCTCAGCCCCGAGGAAACCGAGGCGATCCTGGATTTCGCCTTCGAGCGGTATTTCGAGGATTCGGGCCTGTTCGGCACGGTCGAGGATTGCCTCGCGCGCGTCGAACAACTCAAACGCCTTGGCATCGGCGAGGTGGCCTGCCTGATCGACTATGGCATCGCCCGCGAAACCGTGCTGGAGGGGCTCTATCCCCTGGCCGAGGTGCTGCGGCGGTCAAACGCAGGGGCCAGCGTGGCGGATGGCGACTATTCCATCGCCGCGCAACTGCGCCGCCACAGGGTCACGCATCTGCAATGCACGCCGTCCATGGCGCGGATGATCGCCATGAACGACGAGGCGCGCGCCGCCCTGCGCGGGCTGAAAACCCTGATGATCGGGGGCGAGGCGCTGCCCGGCACGCTGGTCGCCGACCTGAACCGTGCCACCGATGCGCAAATCCTGAACATGTACGGGCCGACGGAAACAACCATCTGGTCCACCACCGCCCCGGCCACGGCGACGGATGCCACGGCCCCCATCGGCACGCCCATCGCCAACACGCAGGTCTATGTGCTGGATGAAACCGGCGCCCCCTGTCCCGTGGGCATTCCGGGTGAATTGTGGATCGGCGGGGCCGGGGTTGCGCGCGGCTACTGGCAACGCGATGACCTGACGGCGGACCGCTTCCAGCCCAATCCGTTCCATGGCGGCCGGATGTATCGCACCGGCGATCTGGTGCGCTGGCGGGCCGATGGTGCGCTGGATTTCCTGGGCCGCGCCGATTTCCAGGTGAAGCTGCGCGGCTACCGGATCGAACTGGGCGAGATCGAGGCGGCGGCGGAATCCTTCCCGGGCGTGACGCAGGCGGTGGTGGTGGCGCGCGAGGACACGCCCGGCGACCTGCGGCTGGTGGCCTATGTCACCGGGGGCGCCGAACCCGAGGCGCTGCGTGCCCATATCGCCTCGCATCTGCCCGCGCATATGGTCCCGGCGCATGTGGTGGGGCTGGATGCCTTTCCCCTGACCCCCAACCGCAAGGTGGACCGCAAGGCCCTGCCTGCGCCGTCCGAGGCGGTGGCCACCACCGCGCCCGTGGCTTTCGAGGCGCCCGGTGTCGGCGTCGCCGCCACCATCGCGGCGGTCTGGCAAAGGGTGCTGAACGTGCCGCAGGTCGGCGCGCGCGACAACTTTTTTGCCTTGGGCGGCCATTCCCTGCTGGCCGTTCAGGCCCATCGCGAAATCCGTGCGGCGCTGGGCAATACGAAGCTCAGCATCACCGACATCTTCCGCTTTCCGACACTGGACGCCCTTGCGGCGCATCTGGACGACGGGGCCACGCCGCCAGACCCGGCCAGGGATCCGGGCAATGTTGCGGACCGGGCGGCCCAGCGTGTCGATGCCATGGCTGCCCGGCGGGCCTTGCGCGCCCGGCGCGGAGGCTGATCGTTGACCCGCGCAGATGATGCGGCCGCGGCCGCGCAGCGGTTGTTTCCCCCGGGGGCCGAGGTTGCTGCCTGTCTGGTCGGGATGGCGCCCCGGGCGTTCGATTCCGAGCAGGTGGCCGTAGCCCATGCCGTGCCGGCAAGGCGGGCCGAGTTCGCCGCAGGCCGTGCTGCCGTGCGCCGTGCCCTGGATGCGCTTGGTCTGCCACCTTTGGCTGTGCCGATGGCGGAAAGCCGCGCGCCCGTCTGGCCATCGGGTCTGGTCGGTTCCATCACGCACGCCGACGGGCTGGCACTGGCGGCTGTTGCGCCGTCGCGGCAGTGCGGGGCCCTCGGGCTGGACGCAGAGCCGGACGAACCCTTGCCGATGGATCTTCTGGCCAGCGTCACCCGCCCCGAGGAACGCCGCTGGGTCGCAGCACAGTCCGATCCGGGCCGCGCGGCGCGGATGATCTTCGTGGCGAAGGAAGCCGCCTACAAATGCCAGTTCCCGCTCAGCCAGAGCGTGATCGGCTTCGATGCCATGCGCATTGCCTTTGGAGCGGGTGGCCGGGTCGAAGCAACCTTCACCGTTCCGGTCCTGCCGTTCCTGCAAGGACAAAGGCTGACCGGTCGCATGACCGTCGCGGCCGGGCTTGTGCTGGCCGGGTTCAGCCTGTCGGCCCGGGCAGATACTGCCTGAGCAGATGGGACCGATGCGCAAACACTGCCTCGTCTTCGAAGGGCGCGCCATCGGCTGCGGCAGCTTGCATCAGCGCCGCAAGCGCGGCCCGATCGGCGGAGAGGGCCGCGATGGCATGGGCAAGCGCCGCGCGGTCGCCTGTCTGCACAAGAACCCCGCCACCGTGTTGCGCGATCAGGTCGGCGGCGAAGGCCCCGCCATAGCCGATGATCGGAGTTCCCGACACCAGCGCCTCGATCAGCACGCGCGGGGATTCGGCGGTCAGATGGCAGAACACCAGTGCATCGGCCTCGCGCAGTGCGGTCATCACGGCGCCGCGATCCTTCAGGAACCCGGGCAGCATCACGCGGTCGGACAATCCCAGACGCTCGAGTTCCGCCTGCATGGCACCGCGCTCCGACCCGTCGCCGTACCAGCGGGCGGTCAGGTCAACCCCCAGTGCCGCCACCTGCGCCATGACCGAAACCCAGTCGTGCGGTCCTTTCATCGGGTCCGCCCGGCCGACATAGATCAGCTGCAGGGGGCCGGTTTGCGTCGTGGCGCGTTCCGCCTTGGCCATCAGCGCCTGGGGGTCGATGTGATCGCCGCGCCTGAGGTGGATGTCGTGCACCAGTTCGGCACGGGAACAGCAGGGCGCATAGGCATCGAAGCATTCGCGGCCGTGGAACAGCCCCAAGGCGGCATGCCGGATGACATGCCGTTCCAGTGCCGCCATCGCCCGCCAGGTCAGCCGGGCGCGCAGCCTTGTGCGCCAGCGCGGCGCGGTGGCCGCGAGGCTGCGGGTGACCTGGGATTCCACCCGGTCTGTCCAGACAGCATAGGGGCGGCGCATCCGCCGCGCCTCCAGAGCGCCGACGGCGCCCCAGTCGCCGAACAGGCCGCCAATGGCAAAGGCCACCCGGTCGGCCCTTGCGATGGCATCGCGCAGGATGCGCCGGACCCCCGGCAGGGCACGAAAGAACCGG
>SBFT01000040.1 GCA_006227805.1 Paracoccaceae bacterium | reverse complement strand
GTCAGGTCCTGCGGCGTGGCGGGCGTGCTGTCGTCCCATTCGCCGTAACGCGCCAACTGATCGTAATCTCCGGTGAAGCGTTCCTTCTCGACCATTCGGCGCGATGTGAAGCCCAGCCCCGGCGAAAGGTATTCGCCCAGCAAGTCGATCAGTTCGGACCAGACCTTGTCCGGAGGCTCCGTGCCGAGCGGCGCAGGCACGGTTTTCTGCGCGCGCAGCCCGATATAGGCCGCCTGAACGACCGGGGATGGTGGCAGTCCCTCGAAAGCGCCCAGTTCCGCCATCGCCGCCTCCAGAAGCAATTGCTTGTCGAAAGCCTTCTGCTGCTTCGGCGTCGGGGCGGCGCCGGCCTTGTAGTCGTAGATGCGCAAGTTTCCATCCGCATCCGCGTCGATCCGGTCGGCGCGGGCGGTCAGGGTAAAGCCCAGGCTGGCGATCTGGGCCCGGGCCTTGCCTTCCGTCACCAGCGGCAAGGCAAGGTTGCGGCGCGCGGTCTCTTCCTCGACGAACCATTGCGACTGGCGTTCCATCTGCGACAGCCACATCAGCCGTGCCGTGGGCCAGGGCACTTCGCGCGTCAGCCAGTCGCGCGCGGTGGCCAGAAGCGACGCCGCCGTCAGCTGTGAAGCACCCGACCCGAGGCCATTCACATAGGCCTCGAGCATGTCATGCAGGATCGTTCCCCTCATCTTCGGGTCGGCGCCGCGCAGCAGCGGGTTTAGCGGGCGCAGCCGCAACACGCGCTTGGCGTAGACCGCATAGGGGTCGCGCACCAGCCTGCTGATGTCGGTGACGGACATCACGCGCGGCCGCGCCTCGACCGGGGGGCGTGGCGACGGGCGCGGAGCCGGGGGCATAGGGGGCGCCGCGTCCATCTGTCCGGCCAGCGCCAGCCAATGCGCGCCGCGCGCACGCATCGCCGTCGCGGCCCGGCTCGGCCCCGATTGCTCCAGCCCGCCCAAAAGGTTCATCAGCCGGTTGATCCAGCGCGACGGCACCGTTTCGGCGTCATCCGACCGGATGGCGCGCGTCAGCCAGACTTCGCGCGCGGCGATGGCCTGCTGGAAGTCATGGGCCGACAGCCCGATCTCGCGGTCCGGCAGCAAGAGGCCCGCACGGTCGCGCAGGTCACGGTTCAGCCAGGGATCGGGGCGCGGCGCGCCGGGCCATGTGCCTTCGTTCAGACCGCCGAGGATCAGGAGATCGGCACCCTGGACGTGCGCTTCCAGCGTCCCCCAGAACATGATCGCGGGATGCGGCGCATCCCTGTCGCGGACTTCCTCGCCCGCGGCCAGGATCGCCCCCAGCAGATCGACGAAGTCGCCGGCAGACATGGCGCCGCCATGCCCGGCCTCTGCGGTCAGATCGTCGAAGACCCGGCGCACGCCCTGGCCCGCATTCCGGGCCCACAATTCGGACGCATCCCCGCCGCCGCATCCGGCAGCCAGCGCCTCGGCCCGCTGGCCCAGGTCGCGGGTCCAGTCGGCCAGGTCGCGCTGGTCCCTGTCATGGGCCTCGAGAGTGCAGGATGCCACCCAATCCGCCCAGCCCGGCATCGCATCCGTCTGCCGGGCGGCCCAACGCGCCAGGATCGCCCGGTCGGGAAAGGGCAGCCCTTCCGCGCGCAGATGGAGTTCCAGTTCGCGCGTCATGCGCAGGTGCTCGCCCCTATGGCTGCCGACATGGCAGAGCGGGTGCTTCAGCAGCGCCAGCAGCAGGTCCGCGGTCAGGGGCGCCGAGAAAAGCTGCGCGACCTGCCGCAAGAGGCGTCCAGGGGGCGACTGGTTCAGGGGCAGGCCGCCGCTGTCGTCCGCCTCGATCCCCCAGCGATCCAGCAGGGCCGAAACCTGCCGCGTCAGCATCCGGTCAGGCGTGATCAGGGCGGCCGTCTGTCCTTCTTCGGCAGCCTGGCGCAGGCGCAGCGCGATCGCCCGGGCCTCGGCGCGCGGAGTTTCCGCCTCGACCAGCGTCACATCGGCGAAAGCCGCATCCGGATCGGGCAGGCGCGGTCCTTCCTCGCGCCAGGCATGGGTGACGGGTGCCGGCCGCAGCGCCAGGGACACTGCGCGGTTGCGCTGGGGCGCGGGGGGTGCGGCATCCGTCCAGGGCGCGATGTCGCCGGGGCCGATCCCCAGCGACAGCATCAGCTTGCGAAAGCGGAACTGGGGGTGATCCTCGCCCAGCAGGGCCTGGTCCAGACGCTCCCAGACATCGTCCGGCAGGTCGGTATCGAACCCCGGCAGCACCACCGCGCCCTGCGGCAGGCGGGCGACCGCCTCGATCAGCAGGCGTGTCGTGCCCCGCGACCCGGTCGAACCGGCAAGGATCACGGGATGTTGCGGGGGGCTGGCCTGCCAGTCCGCGATCGTCGCCTCGACGACCAGGCGCTGGCGCGCCAGCGCGTCGAGGCCCGGATCGGTGCCGTCGAAATAGCGCCGGATGATGCCGATGAAGGCCAGCATCCGCGCCCAGTGCTCGGAATGCTGGCTGACATCCAGCCGGGTGATCGCGTCCGGGGTCAGCCCTTCGCCTTCGATCTCGTCCATCAGGCGGGCCAGGCTGTCGGCCAGGTCATAGGCGGCGGCGCGGGGCGCGATGCCGGGATTGGCCTCGATCAGGGCGATGACCAGCTGGCGCAGATCGAGCCGCCTGCGCAGGGCCGGGACGGCGGGCGGCACCCGGGCGCTTGCCGCCGGACCGCCGAAATCGGTGACCAGTCCGATCCGTGGCAACAGGGCGGGTAGGCCCGCATCGAAGATCGTCCGCAGGCGGCGGGCCATCCGGCGCGTGTTGACGATCAGCGTCGCGCGCGCCAGCGCGGCGGGATCGTCCGGATCGCAGCGCGCCCGCAGACCGTCGATCAGGGCGCGCGGAAAGTCGACGCCGGGCGGCAGGGCGAAGACCCGGGGCCTGTCCCCCGGCTCAAACATCCGACCCCTCCAACAGCCTTTCGGCCAGACGCAGGCCTTCGGGCGTGCCGATGTCGCACCAGGTGCCGGGATAGACCGCCCCGAACAGCCGCCCTGCGCGCGCCATCCGGTCCCAGGCCAGGTTCAGCGAGAACGCGGTCTCTCCCAGGTCGGACAGGCCATCGGTTCTCAGGATTTGCGCTCCACCATAGACGAAGGGCCCGCCGCGCGTGATCCGTCCTGCGGCATCCAGCCCGAAATCGCCCGGTCCGCTGCGCCCGCGCACCCCTTCCGGCGGCACGCAGACCAGAAGCGCATCCATCTCCTCGGGCCGCCAGGCCCGCGCCAGCAGGCCGAGCGGGTTCGGCCCGATCCAGGCCGCGTCCGGGTTCAGCGTGAAGACCGGCCCCGCGCCCAGCGCGGCCGGGTTCAGCGTGAAGACCGGCCCCGCGCCCAGCGCGGC
>SBFT01000100.1 GCA_006227805.1 Paracoccaceae bacterium | reverse complement strand
CACGATCTCGGATGTCGATTTCGATCTCTACCTGCACAACGTGTAGGGCCGCGCGTGCTGTCCTATCAGCACATCTACCACGCCGGGAACCTGGCGGATGTGCACAAGCACGCGCTTCTGGCGGCGATGCTGGACTACCTGACGCGCAAGGACAAACCGCTCAGCTATATCGAGACCCATGCGGGGCGCGGTCTCTACCACCTCGACGATCCGCAAGCGGCGAGGACGGGCGAGGCCGCGGCCGGGATCGGCGTGCTGGGCGCGGCCTTCGCGCCCGATCATCCCTATCGGCGCGTCCTCGACCGGGTGCGCGCCCTGCACGGAGCCGATGCCTATCCCGGCTCGCCCCTGGTTGCGGCGCTGTCCCTGCGTCCGGGCGACGCGATGCACCTGGCGGAACTGCACCCGCAGGAACACGCGGCCCTGGTCCGGACCATGGCCCCCCACGCCGCGCAGGTCCGGCGCGAGGACGGTTTCGCCATGGCGCTGTCGCTGGTGCCGCCCACGCCGCGCCGGGGGCTGATGCTGATCGATCCCTCCTACGAGGTGAAGCAGGATTATGCCGATATCCCCACCCGCATCGCGGCGATCCGCCGGCGCTGGAACGTGGGCATCATCGCGCTGTGGTATCCGCTGCTGACTGCCGCGCCGCACAGGCCCACGATCGCCGCGATCCGGCGCGACGCGCCCGAGGCGCTGGTGCACGAGGTGCATTTCCCGCCCGTGCGCGAAGGGCACCGGATGATCGGATCGGGGATGGCGGTGATCAATCCGCCCTACGGGCTGGCCGGGGAAGCCGCGCGCCTGACCGCGATCTTCGCGGCCCTCGCACCTCAGCCGAGCGCGTAACCGGCACCGCGCACCGTGCGCAGCGGGTCATCGCCGCCATGCACGCAGAGCGCCTTGCGCAGGCGCCCGATATGGACATCCACGGTGCGCGTGTCGACATAGATGTCCCGGCCCCAGACGCGGTCCAGCAACTGCTCGCGGCTCCAGACCCGGCCGGGCTTTTCCATGAAGGTGGTCAGCAGGCGGAATTCGGTCGGGCCCAGTTTCAGGTCCTGGCCCGCGCGCGTGACACGGTGGGTTTCGCTATCCAGAACGATATCGCCGTATTCCAGCCTTTCGCCTACCGCCGAGGGCCGCGCGCGCCGCAGCTGGGTGCGCACCCGCGCCATCAGTTCCAGCACCGAATAGGGCTTGACCACGTAATCGTCCGCGCCGGTTTCCAGGCCCCGGACGCGGTCGACTTCTTCGGACCGGGCCGACAGCATGATGACCGGTATCCGGCGCAGCTCGGGCCGCATCTTGATGCGGCGGCAGACCTCGATGCCGGACACGCCGGGCAGCATCCAGTCCAGGACGATCACGTCGGGCTGCTGTTCCTCGACCTGGAGAAGGGCTTCGTCCCCGTCCGCGGCCAGGATCACGCGGAACCCTTCGGCGTCCAGGTTGTAGGACAGCACCTCGCGCTGGGCGAGTTCGTCCTCGACGACAAGAACACTCGGTTGGTCTGCGGACATCAGAGATCGCTCTCCATGGTTGCGGTGGTCGTCGTGTCGGCGCGGGGCCGATCCTCGTCCGGCTTGATGCCGGTGACCATGTAGACGGTCTGTTCGGCGATCGCGGTGGCGTGATCGCCGGCGCGCTCGATGTTCTTGGCGATGAAGTGCAGGTGCATCCCCGCCGCGATGTTGCGGTGGTCCTCCATCATGTGCGTCAGCAGCGACCGGAAGAGGGTGTTGTACATCTGGTCGGCCTCGGGATCGCGGTCGGTGACGTCGCGGGCCAGGTCCACGTCGCGCTGGATATAGCTGTCCAGCGCGTCCGACAGCATCCCGGTGACGAAATGCGTCATCCGCCGCAGCGCCCCGTAGGTGCCGTTGATCTGCTGCACGCCCGAGATCACCGTGACGCGCTTGGCGATGTTCTTGGCATAGTCGCCGATCCGTTCCAGGCTGCCCGAGATCGACATGACCGACAGGATCACCCGCAGGTCGATCGCGTTGGGCGCGCGCAGGGCCAGCAATTGAGCGGTTTCCTGGCGGATCGTCTCGTTCAGGGCGTCGATCGCCCGGTCGCCCTGCCGGACCTTCTCGGCCAGTTCGACATCGCTGGTCTCGAGCGCCTGCACCGCGTCGCGCATCGCGGCCTCGACCAGGCCGCCCATGCGCATGACCTTGGCCTGGATGCTCTCCAGGTCGCGGTCGAAGGCCGAAACGATGTGCTTGCCGCTCATGGTCCTATCCGATCCGTCCGGTGATGTAGCTTTCGGTGCGCGGGTCCTGCGGATTGGTGAAGATCGCGCCCGTCTCGCCGTATTCGACCAGGTTGCCCAGGTGGAAGAAGGCCGTCTTCTGGCTGACGCGGGCGGCCTGCTGCATCGAGTGGGTGACGATCACCACCGAGTAGTTCCGGCGCAACTCGTCGATCAGTTCCTCGACCTGCGCGGTGGCGATCGGGTCCAGCGCCGAACAGGGCTCGTCCATCAGCAGGACCTCGGGGCTTGTGGCCACCGCGCGCGCGATGCACAGGCGCTGCTGCTGGCCGCCGGACAGGCCGGTGCCGGGCTCGTGCAGGCGGTCCTTGACCTCGTTCCAGAGGGCCGCACGCTTGAGGCTTTCCTCGACGATCCCGTCGAGTTCGGACTTGGACCGCGTCAGCCCGTGGATCTTGGGCCCGTAGGCCACGTTGTCGTAGATCGACTTGGGGAAGGGGTTCGGCTTCTGGAACACCATGCCCACCTTGGCGCGCAACTGCACGGGGTCGACCCGCTTGTCGTAGATGTCCTCGCCGTCGATGCGGATATCGCCCTCGACCCGGGCGATCGACACGGTGTCGTTCATCCGGTTGAGGCAGCGCAGGAAGGTGGACTTGCCGCAGCCCGACGGGCCGATGAAGGCGGTCACCGTCTTGTCGAGGATGTCGACATCGACGTCCTTCAAGGCGTGTTTCTCGCCATAGAAGACCTGCACCTTGCGGGCGGTGATCTTGATGTCTTTCACGTCCACGCTTCTTTCTATGGTACGCAGGTCATCCATGACTGTCTTCCTTACCAGCGCCGCTCGAAACGGCGGCGGAGCACGATGGCGATGATGTTCATCACGACGAGGAACGCCAGAAGCACGATGATCGCGCCTGCCGACCGTTCCACAAAGGCCGGGTCCGCCCGCGAGGCCCAGGAGTAGACCTGCACGGGCAGCGCGGTGGCCGGGTCGAGCATGCCGCCCTCGAAGGGACCGGCCGGATAATTCGCGACGAAGGCCACCATCCCGATCAAGAGGAGCGGCGCCGTCTCGCCCAATGCGCTTGCAAGCCCCAGGATCGTGCCCGTCAGGATGCCGGGCGCGGCCAGCGGCAGGACGTGGTGGAACACG
>SBFT01000321.1 GCA_006227805.1 Paracoccaceae bacterium | reverse complement strand
TGGCCCATTCCGCGCTGGCCTTCGGGCTGGTCGCGGTATCCTTCCTGTCGGGCGTGCGCATCGACCTGATGGCCTATCTCTTCGGCGACATCCTGGCGGTGTCGCGCAGCGATCTTCTGGTGATCTGGGGTGGCGCCGCCCTGGTCGCGGGCCTGATCGCCTGGCGCTGGTCGGCGCTTCTGACCGCCACCCTGTCCGAGGAACTGGCCTATGCAGGCGGGCACGACCCAAGGCGCGAGCAGCTGATCCTGACCCTGTCGCTGGCGGTGACGGTGGCGGTCGCGATCAAGGTCGTGGGCGTCCTCCTGATCGCGGCCATGCTGATCATCCCCGCCGCCGCCGCGCGCAACCTCTCGCGCACGCCCGAGGCGATGGCGATGTTCGCGGCCCTCATCGGCGCGCTCTCGGTGGTGATCGGCCTGCGCGCGGCCTATGTGCTGGACACGCCCGCGGGCCCCTCGATCGTCTGCGTCGCGGCGATCGCCTTCGCGACGCTCAGCCTGGTGCGGATGGGCGGCAGGCGCGCGGCCTGATCCGCGGGACCATCGGCACCGCGGGAGCAGCCGGGCCTGAGAGGAAGGGTCCCCGGCGAAGGTCCCCCTCCGCCGGGGTTTGTCCGTCATGCATTCGTAACAAAGGGGAACTCGTCACGGACAGACAAATCGGGTTGCCCCTGGACAGGGGCCGGGGATCAGTTCACGCGCCTCCAAACCTGGCCCTGACAGAATCCCAGGACACAGCCCGACACCGTCAGATCGGATCCCGACAGGGCCATCTTCGACCGGAAGGTCCGGCCGTTGCGCGGGTCCCAGATCTCGCCCCCCGACCAGGCTCCGGGGCCGGCAGGCATCATGTCGCGGATCATCCAGCGCCCGGCATGGTCATAGGGTTGCGGATGGCCCGTCAGGTCGCGCGCGCCCAGGATCGTCCCGCAGATCGCCTCTCCGCAGGGCGCGATGCGCACCTCGAGATATCCCTCATCCGTCGCCTCGGTCCGCCAGACGCCGGCGACCTCCTGCGCCAGCGCCGCGACCGGCGCCGCCAGTGCGACCAGGGCCGCCAGTGTCATCACCCCCGCGCGCCTGCACAGGCGGATGGTGGGTTGAACGGTCATGGAAAGGGCCTCCCGCTCAGCGCCTGTACGAAGGTGAAGATCGTGAAGGCCGCGAAGGCCCCTGCACCCGCCCAGACTAGGATACGCGCGGGCCTGTCGCGCCGTAGTGTCAGCGCCGCAATCCCGAACAGCGGCACCACGTGCAGCGCGTGGGTGGCGAAGAAATGCGCCACGCGCAGGTCGCCCACCTCGCGCGACCAGCCCAAAAGCGGCAGGGCGGCGCCTTGGGTCGGTGTGCCGACGAAATGCCCCGACCGTGCCGACAGGGTTCCCGCTACGATCAGCGTCAGGGCAAAGGTCAGGATCAGGCCCAGCGACAGCGACAGCCGCACCGCCTCGGGCAGGGCCGAGCCGCGGTCCCGCCAGAAGGCGAGGCCCAGGACCAGGCTGGCCGAGGTCAGAAGCACCGCGAAGGCACCCATCAACAGGTAGACCCCGTAAAGCAACGGGGTCGTGTTGAAATGCGAGGCTGTGGCAAACATGGCCGCGCCGCCGATCCAGATCATCTCGGCCAGCGTCGCAAAGCCCACGACAACAAGGAAGAACCGCAGGCGCGGAGTCTCGAGCAGCCCTCGCGGGAGAAAGGCGGCATAGACCGCAAGCGTGCCGAAGTAGATCGCCAGCGCCAGCTGGAATTTGATCGGCTTCACCCAGACGTTCTCGCCCTGGAACATCCGCCCATCCAGCAGGAAGGCCGGTATCGTCAGCAACAGCGACAGCCCCATCACCAGGGCGATCCGGGTCAGGATCGGCTCGGGCTGCAAACCCGCAAAAACGCCTCTGCGCGACGGCTGGAGGATCTCTGCAGCGCTCATCCCTTCACCTCTGCGCCACGGGACAACCGCACCCGCAGGACGAGGCAGAGACTCAGGTAGGCCAGCAGCCCCGCTGGTCCCAGCAGGAAGACGAAGGGCAGGATCGGGAGCACCGTCCAGTGCGCGATCCCACGCGACCGGGCGTCGCGCAGGATCCAGGCCCCGATGAACAGATCGAAGGCCAGGAAATGCACCCAGCCCGCCAGCGCCACTTCGGGATCGGTGAACAGCGCCTGCACATCGCCCAGCGTCCCGAAACCGCCCGGCGCATCGGCGAAGTGAACCAGCATCAGAACGCTGTAGACCAGCGCCATCGCGCCGGGCAGCACCCATCCCGACAGCAGGTCCACACTCTTCGGCGCGAGCGGCGCAAAGGCCAGCGCGACCCAGCCCGTCAGGGCCATCGCGTTCAAGGCAGAGAACAGCCACTCTGGGGTCATTGGCGTGACCTATCCGCATCTTTACACTGACAACATTTGGTAACTTGCAATCTTGACGATGTCAAGTTCAAGATTTTGCTGATAGAGTGATGTGACGATGCCCAAACAGAAGAACAGCTATCACCATGGTGATCTGCGCCGCGCCCTTATCGACGCGGGAGAGGCGGAGCTGTCCGAGAACGGGCTGGCAGCCTTTTCCCTGCGGCGCGTCGCGGCCCGCGTCGGCGTCAGCCACGCCGCCCCGGCGCATCATTTCGGTGATGTTTCGGGCCTGATCGACGCGCTGGCCGAGCGCGGTTTCCGCAGGCTTCTCGACAGCATGATCGCCCATCAGGAGGCGGCGACGGACGAGCCTTATGAACAACTGATCGCCTCGGGGCTGGGATACCTGCATTTCGCCCGGTCTCATCCCGCGCTGTTCCGGCTGATCTTCAGCGATCACAGCGGCGCCGCCCCAAGCCCCGAGGTCATGGCAACGGCCGGGGCTGCCTTTATGCACCTGGCCACGAACGTGGCCGCCGTCCATGGTGCCGCCCCCCTTGCCCATGACGGCGCCCGAGACGAAGTCATGGCCTGCTGGACGCGGGTGCACGGCATAGCAGAACTGATCCTGTCGGGGATGATGGACGCGCCGGACAAGGACGACAAGGCGGCCAATGACGCCATGTTCCGGAGCATCTTCGAAGTGCAGTTCCGCACCTCTTGAGCCGCGCAATCAGGCCGGACAGGCCTCGGCCCGATACAGTTCAGGACCGCCGACCTGCCCTCGACGGCCACAGGAAGTCTCGACGCGGATGGCCCCCCGCCTCCAAGACAGGAGCCCAAAAGATATCCCGCAAAGATGCACACGCCTTCGCGAAGCGATATGAAGGACGTCGCCCCCTCTCGCTTCCACAGTGCTTCCACGGGCGCTGGAAACGCAAACACCGCCCCGGAGGGCGGCGCGTAAGCGTTTGGAAACGCGAAGGAATTTGGTTGCGGGGGTAGGATTTGAACCTACGACCTTCAGGTTATGAGC
>SBFT01000159.1 GCA_006227805.1 Paracoccaceae bacterium | reverse complement strand
CAGTCTGCCTCGCACGGTAGTAGGACAGCCCGAAATCCAGGATGTCCCAGCTGAGTTCGAGGTTCGCATAGGTGCTGCCGGGGTCTTCGCTGGTCGTGGGCACGGCGCTGATCACGCCGGCCGGGTTGAGCGAGGTCGAGAACGGCAGGTTCGACCGGTCGGCCCAGTCCACGCGCGCCACGAGGTCGGGCAGCATGTCGAATTCGCCGTCGTCCAGTTCGGCATGGCGCAGCGCGATCTCCGCCATCTCGAGGCGGTGATCGAGATTGTATTTCAACGCCCGCGCCATGGCCTCGTAGAGGTCGATCCGGCCGGTCACGGGCTCCTGGTCCATCGCGATGGCGCGCTGGCGCTTCTCGGCGGCGAAGGCGTCCAGTTCGGCAGGCGTGAAGGGCGCGGGCGAGACCGAGCAGGCGGCCGTCAGGACGCCCAGGGCGGTGATCGCCGCGATACGCAACCCCTTGGCTATCTTCGGTTTTCCCGCTCCCGCATCCGCTCTCGTGTCGGGCATGTTCCTGTGTCTCACCTTGTCCCCCATTTGACTGCCTGCATCAGCTGCGCCGCCTCGGTCCTGTCGGCCTGGGCGATCTGTGCCGTCGCCGCCGAGAACGTGCCGGAGGCAGGCTCGCTGATCGTCACCCCCTCGCCCTGCGCGCGCAGGATCAGGACGAAACTCAGGTTCCCGCCCGCCACCAGCTCGACATCGAGCGTGACCGGCACCCCCGCGGCCAGGCCCGTCAGATGCAGGCCCTCGCCGTCCCGGGCGATGCCCGTGTCCGCGTCCGCCCCCGCGCGGACCTGCGCGGTCGCGATCGGAGCCGTCTCGCCCGCCGCATCCGACAGGTGCAGCCGGATATCCGCGGCCTCTCCGCGTGTTTCGACAGCCAGTCCCGCCATCAGCCCCAGACGCGTTGGCACCTCCAGCCGGGCCGCCGCGATCTGGCCCGCGAAGGGATCGCCCGAGGGGGCCGCGCGGTCGAGATGGACCTCGTCCGGGAAATCCCGGTTGAAGACGCGGAGCGTCTCGTCCAGGGGATCGAAGCCGATCGAGCGGACCGCCTCGGTGATCGGGCCATCCGCCGCGAGGCCCGCGAAGACGTCCGCGCCGCGCGTGCTCAGCTCGGCGGTGCCCTCGAGCGACTGCAGCGCGTCGAGCGCGGTCAGGATCGGATGCTCGACGCCGAGGGCGGTGTTGAGGCCGGACAGAAGCGCTGGCGTGCCGAAGAGCGACGTCTGGCTGTTGGCGGTCTCGTCGATGATGTGATCGACGACCAGGCCGGGCCGGCTGCGATCGGAAAGCTCGACGGGATCGGCCCCGCCCGTCGCACCGTGGGTGGGCGGAAAGGCCGGGATGGCCGGGGTCACGGTGATGTTCAGCGTCGATGTCGCCGTGCCGCCCGCGCCATCCGAGACGTCGTAGGTCACTTGCGGCATCGGCCCGGCGTAATTCGGCGCGGGCGCGAAGGTGAAGGCGCCGTTCGCGCCCAGGGTCAGCGTGCCGATGGGATCGCCCGCCGCGTCGCGCAGGAGCGTGGGCACGCCCAGCGGCAGCGGATCGGCGATGCCGTCGCCGTCGATGTCCACCACGGCCGCCGAAACGCTCAGCGGGTCGCCTTCGGGGTCGCTGTCATTGGTCAGGACATTGCCGGAGACGGGCGTGCCCTCGGGCGTGGTCCCGCCGTCGGGCCGGGCGACAGGCGCGTCGTTCACGCCGGTGACCGTCACCGTCAGGGTGGCGGTGCTGACGCCGCCTTCCCCGTCCGTGATGCGATAGGTGATCTGCGTCGCCCGGCTGTCGCCGACCCCCAGCGAGGCGAAATCGCCGTTCGGGTCGAAGTCATAGCTGCCATCGGCGTTCAGCGTGAAGAGCCCGCCCGCGCTGCCCGCGACGGGGGTGCCCACGTTGCCCGCCGATCCGTTCACCTGGTCGACGACCAGCGCGTCGCCATCCGGCGCACCGTCGCTGTCGTTCGCGTCGATGACGCCCAGGCCCGCCGCGCGGCTGATCGGGGTCGCCTCGTCCGTCGCGTCGGTGTCGTTCACGGCGACCGGGGGCGGGTTGGCGACGCCCCAGGTGAAGGTCGCCTCCACGCTGGTCCCGGTCGGATTGCCGCCTGCATCGAAGTCGCGCGCCGTGACAGTCACCGTATAGGGGCCGCCGGTCGAGGCGTCGAAGTCGATCCGTCCGGTGATCAGGCCGGTATCGGGATCGATCGACAGCCCCGGCGGCAGGCCCGTCGCCGTGAAGCGCAACACGTCCGAGCCGTCGGGGTCCGAGAAGCTGCCCGAGACATCGAGGGCGATCGTCTGGCCATCCGTGCTCGTCTGGTCCGCGATGCCGGTGGTTGTCGGCGCGTCGTTCACGCCGGTGAGCGTGATGGTGAAGGTCTGCGGCGTGCCGGTATCGACGCCGCCATCGGCGGTGCCGCCATCGTCGGTGACGCTGACGGTGACGGTCACGGTCTGCGTCTCGCCCTGCGCCAGCACGTCGCCGGGCGTGAAGCTCAGCGTGTTTCCCGCACCCGTGGCGACGGTGAAGACAGGCTGCGCGGCGAAGAGCTGCGCCGCGGTATAGACCGACCCGTCGGTGATGCCGGTGACCGCGAAGGACACGGCCTGCCCCACCTCGTCAGGGCCGCCGCCCGGGTCGATCGACTGCATGAAGCCCGCGACGGTCTGCGGTCCGTCATCCTCGCCCAGGGTGAAATCCTGCGACGGGCTGGCCGAGGGGGCATCGTTGACCGGCGTGACGCTGGTGCCCAGGCGGACCGGGACCGACCAGATGTCGGTGTCGCGCGCGGGATCGTTCCCGACCACGCCCGAGATGTCGCTGGCCGCGAGGAAGGATTGCGGCGCGTCCGCCAGCCGAACCGAGAGGGCGCCCGGAGTGCCGTTGTAGTCGGCGACCGGAACGAAGCGCAGCAGGGCCGAGCCCGGCAACAGGATCGCGGTCGTGTCGTCGTCGGCGCCCTGCGCGATCGCGGTCCAGCTGCCGCCGCCGTCGGTCGAGTATTGCCAGGCTCCCTCGCTCAGGGGATCGGCGGCGCTGCCGATGATGGCGATGCCGCCCAGCGCGGTGCTGGCATTGCCGCCGCCCGGAATGGCGGACTGGTTGTCGGCCGCGTCGCCGAAGACCGGCGCGAAGAGGGCCGCAACGCTGGCCCCCGGCGGGGCGGCGCTGTCCTCGGCCACCGCGGCCAGCGTGGCGTCCGCGGCAGTCGGCGGATCGTTCTCGCCCGTCACCGCGGTCTGCAGCGTCACCGAACCGGCGGACCAGCGCCCGGTCTGCGTGGTGCCGCCTTCGGTGGCGAGGGCCTTCAGGTCGCCCGCCCCGGTGCTGGCCGCGATCGGCGCGATGGGGTCGCCGTCGGCGAGGCGCACGCTCAGCGTACCGGGC
>SBFT01000175.1 GCA_006227805.1 Paracoccaceae bacterium | reverse complement strand
CCTGTCGCGCGCCGCGCGCAAGGGCTACGGCCTGATCGCCGAGATCAAGAAGGCCAGCCACTCGAAGGGCCTGATGCGCGCCGATTTCGACCCCGCCGCACTCGCCCAGGCCTACGAGGAAGGCGGCGCCGCCTGTCTGAGCGTTCTGACCGACACGCCCAGTTTCCAGGGCGCCAAGGACTATCTGACCGAGGCGCGCAAGGCCTGCGCCCTGCCCGTCCTGCGCAAGGATTTCATGTATGATCCCTACCAGGTGGTCGAGGCGCGGGCGCTGGGCGCCGATTGCATCCTGATCATCATGGCCAGCGTCGGGGACGACCAGGCCGCCGAACTGGAAGCCTGCGCCGTCGAATGGGGCATGGACGCGCTGATCGAGGTGCATGACGCCGAGGAGCTGGCCCGCGCCACGCGGCTGAAATCCCGCCTGATCGGGATCAACAACCGCGACCTGCGCAGCTTCGAGACGACGCTCGACGTCACGCGGCGCCTGGCCAAGCATGTGCCCGAGGACCGCATCATCGTCTCGGAGAGCGGGCTCAACACGCCCGCCGACCTTGCGGAACTGGCCCGCTTCGGCGCGCGCTGCTTCCTGATCGGGGAAAGCCTGATGCGGCAGCAGGACGTCGCCGCCGCCACGCGGGCGATCCTCGCAAGCCCGCTGATGCCGGGGGCGATCTGATGCTGACGCATTTCGACGACCAGGGCCGCGCGCATATGGTCGATGTCTCGGACAAGGCCGTGACGGACCGGATCGCGACGGCCGCCGCCTGGATCAGGATGGCCCCGGAAACCCTTGATCTGATTGGCGAAGGTCGCGCGAAGAAGGGCGATGTCCTGGGCGTGGCCCGGCTGGCGGGGATCATGGGGGCCAAGAAGACCCCCGACCTGATCCCGCTCTGCCATCCGCTGGCGATCACCCGGGTCGCGGTGGACCTGACGCTCGACCCCGACCTGCCCGGCGTCCGGATCGCCGCCACGGTCAGGACCACCGGCCAGACCGGCGTCGAGATGGAGGCGCTGACCGCGGCCTCGGTCGCGGCGCTGACGGTCTACGACATGGTCAAGGCCGTGGACCGCGGCATGGAGATCGGCGGCCTGCGCGTCACCCTGAAGGATGGCGGCAAGTCGGGCCGCTTCGAGGCGCCATGATCAGCGTCGCGGCGGCACTCGAGAGCCTTCTGGCGCTCGTCTCCCCCCTGCCGTCCGAGGAGGTGGCCCTGGACGAGGCCTGCGGCCGCGTGCTCGCGCAGTCGCTCCGCGCCGGGCGCGACCAGCCGCCCTTCGCCGCCTCCTCGATGGACGGCTATGCCCTGAAGGCGGTCGAGGCCGAGCTTCACACCCAGTTCAAGATCATAGGCGAAGCCGCTGCAGGACATGGATTTTCCGGCAAGGTGGGCGCGGGCCAGGCGGTGCGCATCTTCACCGGCGCGCCGGTCCCCGAAGGCGCCGACTTCGTGGTGATCCAGGAAGACGTCACCCGACAGGGCGACCTGATCACCATCGCCCATGATCCGGGCGACACCCCCAACATCCGCCCCCGGGGCGCCGACTTTGCCGAAGGCACCGTCCTGCCCGCCCCGCGCCGCCTCGGCTCGCGGGACATCGCCCTTCTGGCCGCGATGAACCATGCGGTGGTCCCGGTGACGCGCAGGCCCGAGGTCGCGATCATCTCGACCGGGGACGAACTGGTCCTGCCCGGCGAGACGCCCGCCCCCGACCAGATCATCGCGTCGAATTCCTTCGGATTGAAGGCCATGCTGCGCGAGATGGGCTGCATCGCGCGCCTCTTGCCCATCGCCCGCGACACCAGGGCCTCGCTGCAATCGGCGTTCCGGCTGGCGCAGGGCGCCGACCTGATCCTGACCATCGGCGGCGCCTCGGTCGGCGATCACGACCTCGTCGCCGGCGTGGCGGCGGACCTCGGGATGGAGCAGGCCTTCTACAAGGTCGCCATGCGGCCCGGAAAGCCCCTGATGGCGGGGCGCATGGGTGCGGCCGCGATGATCGGCCTGCCCGGCAACCCGGTCTCGGCCATGGTCTGCGGGCATGTCTTCGTGGCGCCCGTGGTCGCGCGGATGCAGGGCCTCGACCCCGGCGCGCCCCGCCTGCGCCGCGCGACGCTCGCCGAGGCTCTGACGCAGAACGGTCCGCGCCAGCACTACATGCGCGCCGTGGTCGAAGACGGTCGCGTCACGGCCTTCGACCGCCAGGATTCGAGCCTCCTGACGATCCTGGCGCAATCGAACGCGCTCCTCGTCCGCCCGCCCCACGATCCCCCGCGCGCGCCCGGCGAAATGGTCGATTACCTGCCGATCTGAGACCTGCCGATCTGCCCCCTTCCTCTCGCCCCAAATATCCCGGGGGTTTGGGGGCTGGCCCCCAATCCGCCAAAAACGTTGACACAAAACGTGAACATGCGTAGAACAAACGCAATCCACACCGGCGTGAGGCCCCGATCGATGCTGACCAAGAAACAACTCGACCTTCTCGAATTCATCCAGAAGCGGATGCAGCGCGATGGCGTCCCGCCCAGTTTCGACGAGATGAAACTGGCGCTGGACCTGCGCTCGAAATCGGGCATCCACCGCCTGATCACGGCCCTCGAGGAACGCGGCTTCATCCGCCGCCTCGCCCACCGCGCCCGCGCGATCGAGATCGTCAAGCTGCCCGAGACGCTGGGCGGCGCGCCTGGCGCGGGCTTCACCCCCCGCGTGATCGAGGGCGACCGCCCCGATGCGCGGCCTGCCGCCGCCCGGATGATCGAGGCCGATGCGATCGAACTGCCCGTGATGGGCCGGATCGCGGCCGGCGTGCCGATCGAGGCCATCGCCGAGGTGTCGCACCATGTCGCGGTGCCCGGGCAGATGCTGAAGGGCAATGCCAGCCATTACGCGCTGGAAGTCCGGGGCGATTCCATGATCGAGGCCGGGATCAACGACGGCGATGTCGTGGTGATCCGCGAAACCTCGACCGCCGACAACGGCGATATCGTCGTGGCCCTGGTCGAGGACCAGGAAGCCACGCTGAAACGCTATTTCCGGCGCGGCAATGCCATCGCCCTCGAGGCCGCGAACCCCGCCTATGAAACCCGCGTCCTGCCCGAGGACAAGGTCAAGATCCAGGGCCGCCTTGTCGGCCTGATCCGCACCTACTGAGAGACGGGCCGCGCGGCGGCCCCCGCTGTCCAGGCCCAGCCTGCGGCGGGGGGCGCGCCTTCGGACAATCCCGACCAGAGCCGCGTGCCCGCGACCGCGCGGGCGGTCGATATCTTCGCGTCGGTGATCGCCAGGCTGCCGGTCGCGCGCAGGCGGCGCGCGTCATAGACCTCGCAGGGGCCGGTCAGGTCGAGCACCTCGTCGCTGACCACGATCTGCCCCGCGCCGCAGTCCGAGAAACCCGCCGCCGCGCGCTTGC
>SBFT01000273.1 GCA_006227805.1 Paracoccaceae bacterium | reverse complement strand
GTCCATCCCGACTACATCTGCGAGGAAACCGAATGCACCGCCGTGAATGGCGCGGTGTGCCGGTTCGAACTGCGGCGGATGCCGGGACGCCCCCGACAGGGCCGTCCCTGACGCCGCAGCCGGGGGCTATTCCGCCGCGTGGCGGTTTTCGCGCTGCGCAGGATAAAGGTAGTCGCGCGTCAGCGGCACCGCGCTGCGGTCATGCGCCAGTTGCAGATGATAGACGCATTGCGCCTGTTCCTCGAAGGCCATGATGCAGGCGGTCAGGTAATAGCGCCACATGCGGATGAAACGCTCGTCATACCAGCCGCGCACGGTGTCGAGGTTCGCGTCGAAATTGTCGCGCCAGCAGCGCAGGGTCTTCGCGTAATGCAGCCGCCAGACCTCGATATCCGTCTGCCACAGGCCCGACTTCTCGAGCGGCGGCAGAAGCTCGGAGAGCGAGGGCACATAGCCCCCCGGGAAGATGTATTTCGTGATCCATGTGCTTTGCGACATCGGCGGCGCGACGCGCCCGATCGTATGGATCAGCGCCACGCCCTCGGGCGCCAGCAGCCGCGCGATCTGGGCGAAGTAATCGCCGTAATGCGGCACGCCCACATGTTCCAGCATACCGACGCTGACGATGCGGTCGAACGGGCCGGTCAGATCGCGGTAATCGGTCAGGTGAAAACTGACCCGGTCCGACAGGCCCGCGGCCTCGGCCCGGGCGCGCGCGGTGGCCAGCTGGTTCTCGGACAGCGTCACCCCGGTGACCCGCGCGCCGTAGTCGCGCGCCAGCGTCAGCGCCAGCCCACCCCAGCCGCAGCCGATGTCGAGCACATGGTCGCCCGGCGTGATCAGCAGCTTTTCCGCGATATGGCGCTTCTTGGCGGCCTGCGCATCGGCCAGGCTCTGGCCCTCATGGGTGAAATAGGCGCAGGAATACTGCATGTCGGGGTCCAGCATCAGCCGGTAGAGATCGTCCGACAGGTCGTAGTGATGCGCCACGTTGGCGCGCGCGCTGTGGGCGGTGTTGCGCATCGACAGCCGGCGCAGCGCGAAGCGGGCGGCCTCGATCGCGCGCAGATGGGCGGGAAAGCCGCCGGGTCGCCGGTTGCGCAGGATCAGGCGCAGCAGCGCCTCCAGTTCGGCATTGCCGCCGATCTCGACATCGCCGTCCATGTAGCCTTCGCCCAGCGCCAGCTCGGGGCCGAGGCAGAACTGCCTGAGCCGGTGCCGGCTGTGCAGCCGCATCGCGGCGGCAGGTCCCGCGCCGTCGCCATAGCGGCGCCGCGTGCCGTCCGGATAGGTGATGTCAAGGCTGCCCCGGCGGATCAACCGCGCCGCCAGGGCGTCGAACAG
Organism: Paracoccaceae bacterium; assembly: GCA_006227805.1. Classification (GTDB taxonomy): domain Bacteria; phylum Pseudomonadota; class Alphaproteobacteria; order Rhodobacterales; family Rhodobacteraceae; genus JAGYKE01. The sequence goes on along the minus strand of SBFT01000273.1, from coordinate 2,085 downwards.
ACGCTCCCACATCGCGTTCACCTCTTCCCAAAACCGCCCACACCCCCGGGCGTCATTCTGAAAAAACGCATTCCGAATGCATTATGCTAAAGCAAAAACCGATTCGAGGCAAAACCCGCCCGGACAGGCGGCACGCGGGCCGCGCTTGACTTCACCTTCAACACAAGGTGTATCGGCGCGAAGCCGTCCCGCGCCCCCGACGCGACCGAACGATCCGACCGAAGGACCAAGCCATGCATGCCTATCGCAGCCACACCTGCGCCGATCTGAACAAGGCCCATGTGGGCCAGACCGTCCGCCTGTCGGGCTGGGTCCACCGCGTGCGCGATCATGGCGGGGTGCTCTTCATCGACCTGCGCGACCATTACGGCATCACGCAGGTCCTCTGCGATCCCGACAGCCCCGCCTTCAAGGCGGCCGAGAAGCTGCGCAGCGAATGGTGCATCCGCATCGACGGCACCGTGAAGGCCCGCGACGCGGGCCTCGTGAACCCCAAGATCCCGACCGGCGAGATCGAGGTCTACATCCGCGACCTGGAAGTCCTGGGCGAGGCCGCGGAACTGCCGCTGATGGTCTTCGGCGACCAGGAATACCCCGAGGAAACCCGCCTGCGCTATCGCTACCTGGACCTGCGGCGCGAGGGGATGCAGCGCAACATGACGCTGCGCTCGGATGTCGTCGCCAGCATCCGCAAGCGCATGTGGGCCAAGGGCTTCCGCGAATACCAGACGCCGATCATCACGGCGTCCTCGCCCGAAGGGGCACGCGACTTCCTGGTGCCCTCGCGCCTGCATCCGGGCAAGTTCTACGCACTGCCCCAGGCACCGCAGCAGTTCAAGCAGCTGATCATGGTGTCGGGCTTCGACAAGTATTTCCAGATCGCGCCGTGTTTCCGCGACGAGGACCCGCGCGCCGACCGCAGCCCCACCGATTTCTACCAGCTGGACATGGAGATGAGCTTCGTCACGCAACAGGACGTGTTCGACACCGTGTCGCCCGTTCTGGCGGGCGTGTTCGAGGAATTCGGCGGCGGCAAGACGGTCGACGACCCCGCGACCTGGCCGCAGATCCCCTACAAGGAAGCCGCGCGCAAATACGGCACCGACAAGCCCGACCTGCGCAACCCGATCGAGATGCAGGTGGTGAGCGACCATTTCGCGGGGTCCGGTTTCGCCATCTTCGCCAAGCTTCTGGAGCAGGACGGCACCGAGATCCGCGCGATCCCCGCGCCCACCGGCGGCAGCCGCAAGTTCTGCGACCGGATGAACGCCTGGGCCCAGAAGGAAGGCCTGCCGGGGATGGGATACATCTTCTGGCGCGAGGCCGAGGACGGGTCGGGCATGGAAGCGGCAGGCCCGCTGGCCAAGAACATCGGCCCCGAGCGCACGGAAGCCATCCGCCAGCAGCTGGGCCTGGGGGTGGGCGACGCGGCCTTCTTCCTTGGCGGCAAGCCCGCGAAGTTCGAAAAGATCGCGGGCCGCGCGCGCGACGTGATCGGCCGCGAACTGGGCCTGATCGACGAGAACCGCTTCGCCTTCGCCTGGATCGTGGATTTCCCGATCTATGCGGCGGACGAGGAGACGGGCGAGATCGACTTCGAACACAACCCCTTCTCGATGCCGCAGGGCGGGCTCGAGGCGTTGAAGGGCGATCCGCTGGACGTGGTGGGATACCAGTATGACCTGGCCTGCAACGGCTATGAGCTGGTCTCGGGCGCGATCCGGAACCACAAGCTGGACATCATGATCAAGGCCTTCGAGATCGCGGGCTATGACGAGGCGGAAGTGCGCAAGCGCTTCGGCGGCATGGCGGGTGCCTTCCAGTACGGCGCTCCGCCGCACGGGGGATGCGCCGCGGGTATCGACCGGATCGTGATGCTGCTGGCCGAGACGGTGAACATCCGCGAGGTCATCATGTTCCCGATGAACCAGCGCGCCGAGGACCTGATGATGGCCGCCCCCTCCGAACCCAGCAGCGAGCAGCTGATGGAGCTGGGCCTGCGGGTCGTGCCGAAGGAGTGAGGCGCCGTTCCGGGCTTGGCGCGCCGCACGGCGGTCGCTAACGTCGCAGGCATGAGCGCATTTC
>SBFT01000124.1 GCA_006227805.1 Paracoccaceae bacterium | reverse complement strand
TCGACGGTCTCTGGGCCACCTGCGTGCAGCACGAGATCGACCACCTGAACGGCAAGCTGTTCATCGACTACCTGACGCCGCTGAAACGCCAGCTGATCACGCGCAAGATGCAGAAGCTCAAGCGCGACCGGGCGCGGGCATGAGCGTTCTGCCCATCGTGCTCTGGCCCGACCCGCGCCTCGGCCGGGTCTGCGATCCGGTCGAGGGGATCACCGAGGCGATCCGCAGGCAGGCCGCCGACATGCTCGAGACGATGTATGCCGCGCCGGGCCGGGGCCTGGCCGCCCCGCAGGTGGGCATCCTGAACCGCCTCTTCGTGACCGATTTCACCTGGAAGGAGGGCACACGCGATCCGCAGGTCTACCTCAACCCCGAAATCCTGTCTTCGGGGGACGAGACCGCGACGATGTCCGAGGGCTGCCTGTCGATCCCCGGCATCAGCGTCGAGGTGACACGCCCCGCCCGCGTGCACCTGATCTGGACCAGCCTCGACGGCGCGCGCGTGAGCCAGGTCTTCACCGGCTTCGCCGCCGCCTGCGTTCAGCACGAACTCGATCACCTGAACGGGGTGGTGACCTTCGACCGCCTGTCTTCGGACGCGCGCGCCGCGGCCGAGGCCGCCTACGCCGCATGAGCGTGCGCCCCATCCTGCGCTGGCCCGACAGGCGCCTGCGCACCCCGGCGGAGGCGGTGCCCGCGATCACCGACGGGATCCGCGCCATCTGGACCGACATGATCGACACGATGGAGGCGATGCCCGGCGTCGGCCTTGCAGCCCCCCAGATCGGCGTGATGCTGCGCCTCGCCGTGGTGGACACGTCCGAGACACGCGGCCGCGCGGTGCGGCTGGCGAACCCCGAGATCCTCGACGCCTCGTCCGAACTCTTCGAATGGGAGGAGGGCAGCCCATGCCTGCCCGGCGTCTCGGCCCGGATGAAGCGGCCGCGCCGCGTGACGGTGCGGTTCCTCGACGATCGGGGACAGCTGGTCGAACGTGCCTTCGCCGATCTCGACGCCACCAGCGTGCAGCACCAGATCGACCACCTGAACGGGCGGATGTATTTCGACAACCTGGGCGCTGCGAGGCGCGACCTCCTGATGCGCCGCGCGCGGAAGGGGCGCCCATGAAGGTCGTCTTCATGGGCACGCCGGACTTCTCGGTTCCGGCGCTCGACGCGCTGGTCGCGGCGGGCCACGAGATCGCCTGCGTCTATACCCAGCCGCCACGCCCGGCGGGCCGCGGCAAGAAGGATCGCCCCAGCCCCGTGCAGGTGCGCGCGCAGGCGCTGGGCCTGCCGGTGCGCCATCCCGTTTCGCTGAAATCGGCCGAGGTGCAGGCCGAGTTCGCCGCGCTGAGGGCCGAGATCGCCGTGGTGGTGGCCTATGGTCTGATCCTGCCCCGGGCGGTCCTGGACGCGCCCGCGCGCGGCTGCCTGAACATCCACGCGAGCCTTTTGCCGCGCTGGCGGGGGGCTGCGCCCATCCACCGCGCGATCATGGCGGGGGACGCGGAGACCGGCGTCTGCATCATGCGGATGGAGGAGGGCCTCGACACCGGGCCGGTCCTGCTGTGCGAGGCGACCCCGATCGACCCTGCCGAGACGACCGGTGAGTTGCACGACCGCCTGTCGGCGATCGGCGCGCGGGCCATCGTGGCGGCGCTGTCGCGGATCGACGACCTGACCCCGCGGCCCCAGCCCGAGGCCGGCGTCACCTATGCCGCCAAGATCGACAAGGCGGAAGCGCACGTCGACTGGACGCGGCCCGCGGCTGAGGTCGACCGCCGGATCCGGGGCCTCTCGCCCTTTCCCGGGGCCTGGACCGAGATCCAGGGCGAACGCGTCAAGCTTCTTGCCTGTCGGCTGACCGAGGGCCAAGGCGCCCCGGGCGAGGTGCTGGACGACAGGCTCACGATCGCCTGCGGCACCGGCGCCGTCGGGCTTTTGCGCTTGCAACGCGCGGGCAAGGGGCCGCAGGATCGGGACGAATTCCTGCGCGGCTTCCCGGTGCCGCGGGGCACGCAACTCTGACAGGAGCGCGGGCATGTTCATCACCTTCATGGGCACGGTCGTGATCGCGGGGATCATCGGTTACGTGTCCGAAAAGACCGGCTGGACGAAGAACGGCTACCTGCAGTCGATCATCATCTGCATCGGCGGCGCGATGCTGTTCCATGTCGTGGGCCGGATGTTCGGGATCGGCTTCGGCAGTCCGGGCATGAACGCGGTGATCTCCTCCGTCGGCGCCCTGATCATCGTGCCCTTCCACTGGCGTGACCGGAGATAGAGCCGATGCCCGTCATCTACCTGATCATCCTCGGCGCCGCGGCGGGATTCCTGGCGACCCGCCTGATGCGCCTGGAAACCGACATCATCACCACCATCGTCATCGGCATCCTGGGCGCGCTGATCGGCGGGCTGGTCCTGCGCTTCCTGCTCATGGCGGGATCGATGCTGGGCGGCCTGGTGGGGGCCGTTCTGGGCGCGCTTCTGCTGATCTGGCTCTGGGAGAGGTATATCCGGAAATAGCGCCGGGCCTGCGTCCGGACGGTGAGGCCGGGGGACGCTGTCCCCCAGACCCCCTGGGATATTTTCGGCGAGAGGAAGATGCAGGCCCCCTGGGCTTCCTCTCGCCGAAAATATCCCGGGGGAGACGCGCGCCAGCGCGGCGGGGGCGGAGCCCCCTATTCGGAAACCGGCGACGGGCGCTGCCGTTTCGGCTTGAAGGGCGCCATGCCGGCGCGGGCCAGTTCGTCCGCGCGTTCATTCTCGGGATGACCGGCGTGGCCCTTGATCCATTCCCAGCGCACGTCGTGGCGGGCCTGCGCGGCGTCCAGGCGCTGCCACAACTCGGCGTTCTTGACCGGCTTGCGGTCGGCAGTCTTCCAGCCGTTCTTCTTCCAGCCATGAATCCAGCCGGTGACGCCGTGCTTGACGTAGGCGCTGTCGGTCACCACCGTCAGGCTGGCGGCGCGGCCCAGCGTTTCCAGCGCCATGATCGCGGCCATGAGTTCCATCCGGTTGTTGGTGGTTTCGGCCTCGCCGCCCTGCAACTCGCGCTCCTTCACCACCGTCTCGCCCTCCATCGCGCGCAACAGGACGCCCCATCCGCCAGGGCCTGGATTGCCGGAACAGGCGCCGTCCGTATAGGCGAAGAGCCGCGGCATCAGAGGAACACGCCCACCGACAGGCAGGCCACCACGATCGCGGTCAGCAGCACGCGCAGGCGCATCCACCAGGCGGGCGTCAGGCCCCACGACCAGAAGGCGTAGTCGAGGATCAGGAGGCCCGCGAAGCCGAAGATCAGGTTGGTGCCGGCCGAGACCGGGCCGCCGCCCGTCATGAAGAAGGCCCAGAGGGCGGGGATGACCGACAGCGCGTAGCCCGTGGCCGCACGGGCGCCGCTGGCCCGGGTGGCGAAGCCCCAGAGCACGCCCGACATGAAGGACAGGATCACCGAGCCATAGAAGAGCTGCACATACGGCCCGACGAAGCGCGGGCCGAGATTGGCCGCGCCCCAGGTCTGGAGCGGGTCGGACAGGTAGGTGGCCGCGCCCCAGAGGAACGGGATCAGGCCCGCGAGGCCGAGGATCAGGGGTGACGTTGGAATGCGTCTCATGCCCCGCGTTCTGGCATGGCGGGCGGCACAGTCAAGTCCTGTCCGGCCCGTGCCGCGCCATAGCCCGGATCCGTCGCTGTGATCGACGGGCGCCTGGCCATCCGGGCCCACCAGCGCGACAGCGCGCCGTGTTGCGCCAACAGGGCGGCCCCTTCGGGCGCGCAGGCGAAGGCGTCGATCATCGGGGCCAGGTGGCAATCGGCCAGCGTGATGTCGGCGCCGGTCAGCACCAGACCCTCGCCCGCGATCCGGTCGAGGGCCGCCAGAACAGGGACCGAGACGCTCAGACCCTGGGCGATCTCGTCCTCGTCGGGCGCCAGCCCTTCCAGTGGGCGGAAAACGCGGTGGGCGAAGACCTGCCGCACGAGGGGCCAGTAGCCATAGGCATCGACGATGCCCGTGACCTGCGCCATGCGCGCCGCGGCGCGGGGATCCTGCGGCGTCAGCGCGGGGCCGGGAAAGGTATCGAGATAGCGGGCGATCGCCGCCGTTTCATGGAGGATGAAATCGCCATGGACCAGGACCGGAACCCGGGCGAAGGGATGCAGCACCCTGTAGGCGGGATCGAGGCCGGGGTCGAAGGGGTTCACTTCCGTATGGTCGTGGGCGATGCCCTTTTCATGCAGCACCAGCCGCGCCACGCGGGTATAGACGCTGGGGGCGAAGCCGTGCAGGACCGGGCGGATCACGCCGGTTCGCGCAGCACGCGCGGGACCTTGAACTCGACGGACTCGACGGCGGTTTCCACCACTTCGACTGTCACGTCATAGCGGGCACGGAACGCCTCGATCACCTCGTTCACCAGTTCCTCGGGCGCCGAGGCGCCGGCGGTGACGCCGACCGAGCGGATGCCCGAGAGCGCGCGCCAGTCGATATCGGTGGCGCGCTGGACAAGCTGGGCATAGGCGCAGCCCGCGCGCGCACCGACCTCGACCAGGCGCTGGGAATTAGACGAGTTGGGCGCGCCGACGACCAGCATGGCATCGGCGCGGGGCGCCATGGCCTTGACCGCCTCCTGCCGGTTGGTGGTGGCGTAGCAGATGTCTTCCTTGTGCGGCCCCACGATGGCGGGAAAGCGCGCCTGAAGCGCCGCGACGATATCGGCGGTGTCGTCCACCGAGAGCGTCGTCTGCGTCACGAAGGCCAGCCGCGCGGGATCGCGGACCTGCACGCGGGCCACGTCCCTGACGGTTTCGACCAGCAGCACCTCGCCCGGCGGCAATTGCCCCATCGTGCCGATGGTCTCGGGGTGGCCGGCGTGACCGATCATGATCATCTGGAGGCCGTTCTCGTGGTGGCGGGCGGCCTCGATATGGACCTTGCTGACCAGCGGGCAGGTGGCGTCGACATAGATCATCTCGCGCCGGGTGGCCTCGGCGGGGACGGATTTCGGCACGCCATGGGCGGAAAAGATCACCGGGCGATCCGGCGGGCAATCGTCGAGGTCCTCGACGAAGACGGCACCTTTCGCGCGCAGCCCGTCCACGACATACTTGTTGTGCACGATCTCGTGCCGCACGTAGACGGGCGCGCCCCATTTCTGCAGCGCCATCTCGACGATCTTGATGGCGCGGTCGACCCCCGCGCAGAAGCCGCGCGGGGCGGCGAGCAGGAGTGTCAGCGGCGGTTTCGTCATGGCGTCCTTTCCTGCCACCGGACGTGGCGTCGTCTTTCCGCCCCCGGGAGGCGGGGCTATGGTCCATGCATCAGAGGTAAGGCCTGCGCGCGCGCGGGTCCAGACAGAAGCGGCGCCGGGACCCGGTGGCGGGTCCGGGTGCCGGGATCGGAGGTGGGATGAACGCAGGCATCAAGGCAACACTGGCGATCGGGCTTGTCGCGGCCCTGGGGGCGGCTGGGGCGGCGGTGTTCTGGCCTGGGGCGCAGGCGACGGGGCTTCTGGCCTGGCAGGACCCGGCGGTCGTGGCCGAGGGCGCGGCGCTTTACGCCGATCACTGCGCGGCCTGCCATGGCGCGTCCCTGGAAGGCGCGCCCGACTGGACCGAACGCGACGCGGACGGATACCTGCCCGCGCCGCCTCATGACGAGACCGGGCATACCTGGCATCACCCCGACGCGCAGCTGTTCGCCATCACCAAATACGGGACCGAGGCGATCGTGGGCCAGGGCTATCGCAGCCGGATGGCGGCTTTCGGCGACGTGCTGACCGATGACCAGATCCTGGCCGTCCTGGCCTATATCAAGAGCACCTGGCCCCCCCATGTGATCGAGGTGCACGACCGGATCAACGCCCAGTCCGGGGGCTGATCTTCGGGCGCGGCACGCCGCGTGGCTTGACAATAACATGCACGCTCAAGTCATGATTGCCGCGCCGACGGCGGGAAACTCCCGAGTCGTCTGCGCCCGGAGGAGCGATGCCCAAGCGTCAAGATCCGAAGATCCGCGCGGATTCCGAGGCCCGCCTCGCGGTGCTGGAAGCGCTGATGTCCAAGCCCGCGATCGCCGGTCTTGCCCGAGAAGTGCTGGGCCATCTTGCCGGGCGCGGGGAAAAGACCTGGGCGGCGCCGCGCTCCGAGATCCTGACGCTGTGCCGGGCCTTGCAGGCGCCCCAGCCCTACATGGCCGAACGCTTTGTCGCGGGGTTGCTGGAGGCGGGCGTGCCGCTCGAGCGGGTTTATCGCCAGTATCTTGCGGAAGCCGCGCGCGAGCTGGGCCAGCAATGGGACCGCAGCAAGATCAGCTTTTCCGAGGTCGGACTGGCCACCGCGCGCATCCACGTGATCCTGGACAGCCTGCGCACGCGGTTCCCGCCCGCCGCGTCCGGCAATCCCCGCCGGCTGGCCTTCGCCGCCGTCCCGGGCGAGACGCATACGCTGGGCGTCGAGATGGCGACCGACCTGTTCCGCCGCGAGGGCTGGGACGTCGTGCACCTGGTGGGCCTGGGCCACGACGCGATCCTCGAGGAACTCGAGGATGTCGACATCGTGCTTCTGGGCCTGTCGATCGCCAGCCGGGGCGCGCGTGCGGCGCTGGCGCGTCTGGTGGTGGCGCTGCGGGTCCGGCGTCCGGACCTGCGCGTCGTGGTCAGCGGCAAGCTGGCGCTGGACGACCCCAGTCTCATGCATGGCCTGGGCGTGGACGCGGTGATCGAGGATGTGCCGCAGGCGCTGTCCGTCGTCTCTGCCCTGCTGGGCGGGACGGCGTCGCGGTCGTGATCGCGGGGCAGGCTTGCTATGCCTGGCTGTTGATCGCGACTTCACGATCGGACAGGACCTCGCGCGGGGGGCGTCCGATGATTTCCTTCAGGTCGTCCAGTTCGATGAAGTTGTCGGCCTGGCGGCGCAGTTCGTCCGCGATCATCGGCGGCTGGCTGCGGATCGTCGAGACGACCGAGACGCGCACGCCCTGACGTTGCAGGCTTTCCACCAGCGGCCGGAAATCGCCATCGCCCGAGAACAGGACGATGTGATCCACGCGGGGGGCAAGCTCCATGGCATCGACCGTCAGTTCGATATCCATGTTGCCCTTGACCTTGCGGCGTCCGTGGCTGTCGGTGAATTCCTTGGCGGGTTTCGTCACCATCGAGAACCCGTTGTAGTGCAGCCAGTCCACCAGCGGGCGGATGGGGGAATATTCCTCGTTTTCGAGGAGCGCGGTGTAGTAGAAGGCCCGCAGAAGCTTGCCGCGGCGCATGAATTCCTGCCGCAGCAACTTGTAATCGATGTCAAATCCCAGCGCCTTGGCGGCCGCATACAAATTTGCTCCATCAATGAACAGCGCAAGCCGCTCGTCCTTGTAGAACATAAAATTGTCCTTCCGAGGGTAGAAGCGCGCGGGTGGTTGTCGTGAGTGTGTGAGTGGTCTATCGCGCGAATGGACGTAAAATAGAGCGCGCAGCCCGAAGCACAAGCCCGGATTGCCCGCCTGCGCAAGGATTGCCGGAAGTTGATGAGCACACAAATCAATGACATGGCGATCGCGCTGGGCGGAAACCTGGCCGACCCCGAAGGCAGTCCGCAGGCGAACCTGACGCGTGCGCTGGTCGAGATGGCGGCATCCGGGCTGGTGATTCGCGCGATCAGCCGCTTTTTCGCGACGCCCTGTTTTCCCGCCGGGGCGGGCCCGGATTATGTCAACGCGGCCGCGATCGTGCGCACGGCCGAGGGCCCGCGCGACGTGCTGGCACGCCTGCACGCGATCGAGGCCGCGATGGGGCGGGTGCGCACGCGCCGCTGGGGCGAACGCGGGGTGGACCTCGATCTGATCGCGGCGCAAGGCGCGGTCCTGCCCGACGAGGCCACCTTTCGCCATTGGGCCGGCCTGCCGCCCGACGAGCAGCGCCGCATCGCGCCCGATACCCTGATCCTGCCGCATCCGCGCCTGGCCGAACGCGCCTTCGTCCTGGTTCCGCTGGCCGATGTGGCCCCGGACTGGGTGCATCCGGTCAGCGGTCTCAGCGTCCGGCGGATGCTGGAGGACCTGCCCGCCGGGGATCGCGCGGATATCCGCGCGCTGTGATCGCGGGGGCCGTCGCGCAGGGCTGGAAAACCCGCGGAAAAGGCCTATTTCACGGGTTGTCAAGCACTGTCTTTCGTCCTAGACAGGCGCTTTCTGGACAGGACAATGATGGGAGCCCATTCATGGCCCGCGTGACCGTTGAAGACTGCGTCGACAAGGTTCCGAACCGTTTCGAACTGGTGATGCTCGCCGCGCACCGCGCACGCGAGATTTCCGCCGGCGGCGCGATCACCGTGGATCGCGACAACGACAAGAACCCCGTCGTCGCCCTGCGCGAGATCGCCGACGAGACGCAGAGCGCGGACGAACTGCGCGAGCGCCTGATCGAATCCAACCAGACCCAGATCGAAGTGGACGAACCCGAAGAAGACCAGATGGCGCTCCTTATGGGCTCGGACGGGGACAAGCCTGCCGATGACGATCTGTCGGAGGAAAAACTCCTGCGTGCGCTGATGGAGGCGCAAGGCCAGGGCTGATGCGGGTGCGGACCGAATGCTGACTGCAGAAGACCTGATCGCGCTGGTCCGCGACTATAACCCGAAGACGAACGAGAAACGCATCGCCCAGGCCTATGAATACGCCCGGGCGATGCATGAAGGGCAGAACCGCCATTCGGGCGAGCCCTACTTCAGCCATCCGGTCGCTGTCGCCGCGATCCTGACCGAGCAGCGGCTGGACGACGCCACCATCATCACCGCGCTGCTGCACGACACGATCGAGGACACCAAGGCGTCCCGGGCCGAGATCGCGCGCCGCTTCGGCGACGAGGTGGCGGGTCTGGTCGACGGCGTGACCAAGCTGACCAACCTGCAGCTGTCCTCGACCGAGACCAAGCAGGCCGAGAACTTCCGCAAGCTGTTCATGGCGATGTCCAAGGACCTGCGGGTGATCCTGGTCAAGCTGGCCGACCGGCTGCACAACATGCGCACGATCAAGGCCATGCGCCCCGAAAAACAGGCCCAGAAGGCGCGCGAGACGATGGACATCTTCGCGCCCTTGGCGGGTCGCATGGGGATGCAGTGGATGCGCGAGGAGCTGGAGGACCTGGCCTTCCGCGTGCTGAACCCCGAGGGCCGCCAGTCGATCATCCGCCGCTTCATCACGCTGCAGAAGGAAACCGGCGACGTCATCCACCGGATCACCGGGGACATGCGGCTGGAACTGGACCGCGCGGGCATCGAGGCCGAGGTCTTCGGCCGCGCCAAGAAACCCTATTCGATCTGGCGCAAGATGCAGGAGAAGGACCAGGGTTTTTCGCGGCTCTCGGACATCTACGGCTTCCGCATCATCACCGGGTCCGAGGAGGACTGCTATCGCGCGCTGGGCGCGATCCACCGCCGCTGGCGCGCGGTGCCGGGGCGGTTCAAG
>SBFT01000096.1 GCA_006227805.1 Paracoccaceae bacterium | reverse complement strand
GCTCCATCTTCTTCGCCTCCAGCACCGCCAGCCGGTCGCCCTGCGCCACCGCCTGCCCCGCCTCGGCGAAGACCGCCTTCACAAGGCCCGGCATCGGCGCCTCGATCACGTTGCCGTCGCCCGTGGCGCCTGCCGCGCGGGCCAGCGGATCGACGACCTGGAAGGCCAGACCGTAGGAGGCGAAGACGAAGACCTGATCGCCCGACCGCACGGCCCGGGGCGCGGGCGCCCCGTCGAGCCGCCACCGGCCCTGCACCGCGCGGGCGGCAATGGTCGCATCGCCCACCTGCACGTCGATGGCCGCGGGTCCCAGGACCGAGAGCGTCACCGCCAGGTCCTCGTCGCCCCGCCGCAGCGGGATCGGGCGCCGCAGGGGCTGCCAGAGGGTGAAGCCCGCATCGGGGCCGGGTGTCTCGAGCCCCGCCGCCACGATCGCGGCCCAGGCGATGTCGCGGGGGGTGACAAGGGGCGGAACCACCAGCGTGTCCAGGTCGCGCTCGATCAGCCCGGTATCGACATCGCCCGCCGCGAAGCCCTCATGCGCGGCCAGTGCCCCCAGGAAGGCGAGGTTCGTCACCGTGCCGCCGACTTCCGTCTCTGCCAGCGCGCGCGCCAGGCGCTTCAGGGCCACCGCGCGCGTGGGGCCATGCACGATGACCTTGGCGATCATCGGGTCATACCAGGGGCTGATCGCGTCGCCCGGCCGCACCCCGCTGTCGGCGCGCGCGTCTTGCGGAAACCGCAGATGCCCCAGACGGCCCGTCGCGGGCAGAAAGCCCGCCGGCACGTCCTCGGCATAGAGCCGCGCCTCGAAGGCATGGCCATCGATCCGCAACTGGTCCTGGCGCACGGGCAGGCTTTCCCCCGCCGCCACCCGGATCTGCCATTCCACCAGATCGACGCCGGTGATGGCTTCCGTCACCGGGTGTTCGACCTGAAGCCGCGTGTTCATCTCCATGAAGTAAAAGCGGTCGGGCCGCAGGCCCTGGCTGGCATCCACGATGAACTCGATGGTGCCTGCCCCCTTGTAGCCGATGGCTTCCGCCGCGCGCACCGCCGCCTCGCCCATCGCGGCGCGCATCTCGGGCGTCATGCCGGGCGCGGGCGCCTCCTCGATCACCTTCTGGTGACGCCGCTGGAGCGAGCAGTCGCGCTCGAAGAGATGCACCGCGCGGGTGCCGTCGCCGAAGACCTGCACCTCGATATGGCGGGGTTTCGCCACGTATTTCTCGACCAGCACGGCGTCGTTGCCGAAGGCGGTGCGCGCCTCGGCGCGGGCGCTCTCCAGCGCGCGCGCGAAGTCCGCCGCCTTCTCGACCCGCCGCATCCCCTTGCCGCCGCCTCCCGCGACCGCCTTGATCAGCACGGGATAGCCGATGGCGTCCGCCGCGCCCGCCAGATGTTCGGGGTCCTGGTTCTGCCCATGATAGCCGGGAACGACGGGCACGCCCGCCTCCTCCATCAGCTTCTTGGCGGCGTCCTTCAGGCCCATGGCGCGGATCGCGGCTGCCGAGGGGCCGATGAAGGTGAGGCCCGCCGCCGCGACCGCGTCCACGAAATCGGGGTTTTCCGACAGGAACCCATAGCCCGGATGGATCGCCTGCGCGCTGGTCTGGAGCGCCGCCGCGATGATCCGGTCGCCCTTCAGGTAACTCTCGGCCGGGGCCGCCCCGCCGATATGCACCGCCGCATCGGCCATCGCGACATGCTTCGCGCCCGCGTCGGCGTCGGAGTAAACCGCGACCGTCCGCAGCCCCATGGCGCGGGCCGTCTCGATGACCCGGCAGGCGATCTCGCCCCGGTTGGCGATCAGGATGGTGTCGAACATGCAAGCGTCCCCTGCTTCTCCGGGTTCACAAATACCTCAGGGAGCGCGAGGGGCAGAGCCCCTCGCTCCCGCGGGTGCCACGGGCGCGACATCCCGATCACATCCGGAACACGCCGAAGCGTGTCTCCCCGATGGGCGCGTTCAGCGCCGCCGACAGCGACAAGGCCAGCACGTCACGCGACTTCCTGGGATCGATGATGCCGTCGTCCCACAGCCGCGCGCTGGCGTAGAGGGGATGGGACTGGCGCTCGAACATCTCGATCGTGGGGCGCTTGAATTCGGCCTCGTCTTCCGCCGACCAGGTGGCGCCCTTGCGCTCGATCGCCTCGCGCCGCACGGTCGCCAGCACCCCCGCCGCCTGCTCGCCGCCCATGACGGATATGCGCGAATTGGGCCAGGTCCAGAGGAAGCGCGGCTGGTAGGCGCGCCCCGACATGCCGTAATTGCCCGCCCCGAAGGACCCGCCCACCAGCATCGTGATCTTCGGCACCGAGGTTGTCGCCACCGCCGTCACCATCTTGGCCCCGTGCCGCGCGATGCCTTCGTTTTCGTATTTGCGGCCCACCATGAAGCCCGTGATGTTCTGCAGGAAGACCAGTGGGATACGCCGCTGGCTGCACAATTCCACGAAATGCGCGCCCTTCTGCGCGGCCTCCGAGAACAGGACGCCATTGTTGGCGATGATGCCGACGGGGATACCCTTCACATGGGCGAAGCCGCAGACCAGCGTTTCGCCGAAGCGCGCCTTGAACTCGTCCAGGCGCGAGCCGTCGACCAGCCGCGCGATCACCTCGCGGATGTCGTAGGGGGTGCGCAGGTCGGCAGGCACCACGCCCAGGATCTCGTCCGGGTCATAGGCGGGGTCCTCGGGGGGCTGGAGGTCGAGGGTCGCACGCTCGGCCGGGCCCAGGTTCGCCACCGCCCGCCGCGCCAGCGCCAGAGCATGGGCGTCATCCTCGGCCAGGTAATCGGCGACGCCCGACAGGCGCGTATGCACGTCGCCGCCGCCCAGGTCCTCGGCGCTGACGACTTCACCCGTCGCCGCCTTCACCAGGGGCGGGCCAGCCAGGAAGATCGTGCCCTGGTCGCGCACGATGATCGTCACGTCCGACATGGCGGGCACATAGGCGCCGCCCGCAGTGCAGGAGCCCATGACGACCGCGATCTGGGGGATGCCCTTCGCGCTCATCTGCGCCTGGTTGTAGAAAATGCGGCCGAAGTGATCGCGATCGGGGAATACCTCGTCCTGGTTGGGCAGGTTCGCGCCGCCCGAATCGACCAGGTAGATGCAGGGCAGACGGTTCTCGGCGGCGATCTCCTGCGCGCGCAGGTGTTTCTTGACCGTCATCGGGTAATAGGTGCCGCCCTTCACGGTGGCGTCGTTGCAGACGACCATGACCTCGCGCCCGTGGACGCGGCCGATCCCGGCGATGACCCCGGCGCAAGGCGCGTCGCCGTCATACATGCCATGCGCCGCCGTCGCCCCGATCTCGAGGAAGGGCGAGCCCGGGTCCAGAAGGTTCGCCACCCGCCTGCGCGGCAGCATCTTGCCGCGGGCCTCGTGCCGCGCGCGGGCGGCCTCGCCCCCGCCCATCCGCGCGGCC
>SBFT01000220.1 GCA_006227805.1 Paracoccaceae bacterium | reverse complement strand
GACCCGCTTCGCCCGCGTCGTGCGGGCCGAGGCGATGGCGCAGGGGGCGATGGACTACGTCGCCTCGGCCCAGGTCGCCGGGCGCACGCGGCTGGGAACCATGCTGGCCGAGATCCTTCCCAATGTCCTGCCCACCATCGTCGCGCTTCTGACCCTGGAGATGGGCATCGCCGTCATCGTCGAGGCGATCCTGTCCTTCGTGAACCTCTCGATCAGCACCGACGCGCCCACCTGGGGCGGCATGATCGCGGAGGGGCGCACCTCGATCCACCAGGCCTGGTGGGTCCTGGTCTTTCCGCTGGTCACCCTGTTCCTGACCGTTCTCAGCCTCTCGCAACTGGGCGAAGGGCTGAAGGACCGCTTCGATCCGGTGCTCAGATGAGCGGCGGGTATCTCTCGATCCGCAACCTCTCGGTCACGCTGATGGGTGGCCCGCGCATCCTGCGCAATGTCTCGCTGGACGTGGCGGCGGGACAGGTCCACGGGCTGGTCGGCGAAAGCGGCGCGGGCAAGTCGATGATCGGCAAGGCCGTCCTGGGCATCCTGCCGCGCGCGCTGCGCATCACCGGCGGCCAGATCTGGCTGGACGGCGTCGATCTTCTGACCCTGGCCCCCAGGGACCGCCGCCGCCGCATCGGCGCCACCGCCGCGCTGATCCCGCAGGACCCGCTGACCGGGCTGAACCCGTCGCGCCGGATCGGGCCGCAGATCACCGACCGGCTGGTCGACATCCTGGGCTGGACCCGCGCCCGGGCGGACGAGCGCGCCCTTGCCCTGCTGGACGAGGTGCATATCCCCGAACCGGCCCGCGTGATGCGCGCCTATCCGCATGAACTCTCGGGCGGAATGCGCCAGCGCATCCTGATCGCCTCGGCCTTCGCGGCGGAACCGAAGCTGATCATCGCGGACGAGCCCACCACCGCACTGGACGTGACCGTTCAGAAGCAGATCCTGCGCCTGATCTCCGAGATGCAGGCCCTGCATGGCACGGCGCTTCTGTTCGTCACCCATGACCTGGGCGTGGTCAGCAAGGTCTGCGACACGCTCTCGGTGCTCTATGCGGGCAAGGTGGTCGAGGAGGCGCGGATGCGCCGCTTCTTCCTGCGCCCCGTCCACCCCTATTCCCGCGCCCTGCTGGCAGCGACGCCCACCCATACCGATCCCACCGGATCGCTGACGCCGGTCCCGCCCGAGGTGATCGCGGCGGTCGAGGACGAAGTCCGCCAGCATGATCTGAGGTGGCGCGCATGATGTATCGCATCCGCGATCTGCGCCTGTCCTTTCCGGACATGTCGCGCAAGCCGCTTCTGGGCCGCGCCCCCAGGGTCGAGGTTCTGAAGGGCCTCAGCTTCGATGTGCCGAAAGGCGCGGTCCTGGGCATCGTCGGCGGGTCGGGCTCGGGCAAGTCGACGCTCGGCCGCGCCATGCTGCGCCTGATCGAACCGACCGGCGGCAGCATCGAATTCGACGGACAGGACATCACCCACGCCACCGAGGACGCGTTGCGCCCGCTGCGCCACCGTTTCCAGATGATCTTCCAGGACCCCATGTCCTCGCTCAATCCGCGCCGGAGGGTCGGCGGCATCATCGCGGGGCCGCTGCGCCTGCATGGCCGCGACGACAGCCCGGCCCGCGTGGCCGAGGCGCTGGACATGGTGGGCCTGCCCCGCAGCTTCGCCCGGCGCTATCCGCATGAACTCTCGGGCGGGCAACGCCAGCGCGTGGGCATCGCGCGGGCCATCGCGCTGCGCCCCGAATTCATCCTGGCGGACGAGATCGTCTCGGGCCTCGACGTGTCGTCCCAGGCGCAGGTGCTGAACCTGCTGGGTGAGCTGGTGCGCGATCTGGGCCTCACGCTGGTCTTCATCAGCCATGACCTCTCTGTGATCCGGCGGCTCTGCAACCGCACGCTTGTCCTCTACAAGGGCGAGATCGTCGAACATGCCGAGACCGCGCAGGTCTTCGACGCGCCGCAGGCGGACTATACCCGCACGCTGCTGGCGGCGATCCCCCTGCCCGATCCCGACCAGCCCTGGCGCTGACCGCCTTGCCGGCCGCATGGCCCGCGACATAAGCTGGGGCGCATGTCGCTGACGCTGAAACAACTGCGCTACTTCGTGGCGGCCGCCAACCAGGGCTCGGTCAGCAAGGCGGCCCATGCGCTGTCGATCTCGCAGAGCGCCGTGACCGAGGCGATCAAGGACCTCGAGACCTTCCTCGGCGTGAGCCTCTTCGACCGCCATCCGCGCGGCATGACGCCCACGCCCGAGGGCCAGCAATTCCTGCGCCATGCGATCTCGATCCTCGCGGAAGTGTCGAACGCCACGCGCGTCGTCACGGAAGGATCGCGCCGGGTGCGGGGGCGGCTGAACCTGGGTGTGACCTCGCTGACAGCGGGCTACGTGCTGTCGGACGTGCTGTCGCGCTATCGCCGCCTCTACCCGGATGTCGAGGTCTCGGCGATCGAGGATACCGGCGAATACCTCGAACACCTGATCATCGGCGGCGAACTGGACGTCGCCGTGATGGTCACGACGCATCTGCGCGACGCCCAGGCCCTGCAATCCGAGATCCTGGAAGTCTCGCCCTTCCGGCTCTGGCTGCCGGTCGATCACGCGCTGAACGGGCAGCAGAGCATCGCCCTGGCCGATGTCGCCGGCGAACCCCTGATCGTGCTGGACATCGACGAGATGGAGCAGGAAGCAGTGAAGCTCCTCTCGGCCTTCGGCGACCGGCCCCGCATCGCCTTCCGCACGCGGTCCGTCGAGGCGGTGCGCTCGCTGGTGGCCACCGGCGCCGGCGTGGCGCTGCTGCCCGACCTGGTCTATCGCCCCTGGTCGCTGGAGGGCGACCGGATCAACAGCCGCGACGTGTCGGGGGCGCTGCCGGTGGTGCAGGTCGGCCTCGTGTGGCGGCGGGGATCCGTCATCTCGGACGCGGCGCAGGAATTCGTGGCGGTGGCCCAGGCCCAGCACGAGGTCAAGCTGCGCTGATCGCCCCAGATATCGGAAAAAGAGATACCTCTCATTCTGATAATTGCATTTGCGATAAACGGCGATTCCCGCCCATGCTCGCGCGAAAAGAACAATGCGCATCCGCAATCACGGGGAGACCGAGAATGAAATCCTTTCTGAAATCCTGTTCCGCGATCGTCCTGGCCACCAATGTCGCGGCCCTGCCCGTCGCCGCCGAAATGGTGACCGAGATCGGCGCCGGCGAAGGCCAGCTGAACATCGTCGCCTGGCCCGGCTATATCGAGCGCGGCGAGACGATGGCCGAGTTCGACTGGGTGACCAAGTTCGAGGACGCCACCGGCTGCAAGGTCAACGTCAAGACCGCCAACACCTCGGACGAGATGGTGGCCCTGATGAACGAAGGCGGCTTCGACCTGGTCACCGCCAGCGGCGACGCCTCGCTGCGGATGGTGGCGGGCAAGCGCGTGCAGCCGATCAACATCTCGCTGATCCCCAGCTGGGACACGATCGACGACCGCCTGAAACAGGCGCCCTGGCACTATGTCGACGGCAAGAACTATGGCGTGCCCTACATGTGGGGCCCGAACGTGCTGATGTACAACACCGAGATCTTCGGCGACCAGCCGCCCACGTCCTGGAACGTGGTGTTCGAGCCGATGAACCTGCCCGACGGCAAGCCCAACGAAGGCCGCGTGCAGGCCTATGACGGCCCGATCCATATCGCGGATGCAGCACTCTACCTGATGACGCACAAGCCCGAACTGGGCATCGTGTCGCCCTACGAGCTGAACCAGGACCAGTACAACGCCGCACTCGACCTCCTGCGCCAGCAGCGCAAGCTGGTGGGACGCTACTGGCACGACGCCTTCATCCAGATCGACGACTTCAAGAACGAAGGCATGGCCGCGTCGGGGTCCTGGCCCTTCCAGGTCAACCTGCTGCAGGGCGACAATGCGCCCATCGCCAGCGTGATCCCGCAGGAAGGCGTGACCGGCTGGGCCGACACCACGATGATGCATGTCGATTCCGAGAACCCGAACTGCGCCTACATGTGGTTCGAACACACGCTGTCCTCGAACCTGATGTCGGACCTGTCGGTCTGGTTCGGCGCCAACCCCGCCGTTCCCGCCGCCTGCACCGACGGGCGCGGGATGCAGACCGCCGAGGGCTGCACCAAGAACGGCATGGACGATTTCGAGAAGGTCCGCTTCTGGACCACGCCCGTGACCAAGTGCGAAAGCCAGGGCGAATGCGTGCCCTATTACCGCTGGGTCTCGGACTATATCGGTGTGATCGGCGGCCGCTGATCCGGCACGACATCAGGCCCGCCGCGCGCGATCTGCGGCGGGCCGCATTTTTCGGAACATCCCTCATGACAACTGCCGTCGCCTTCCGGAAGGTTTCGCGCCATTATGGCCCCGTGCGGGCCGTGGACGCGGTCGACCTCGACGTCGCCGAAGGCGAATTCTTCGCGATGCTGGGCCCCTCGGGGTCGGGCAAGACGACCTGCCTGCGCCTGATCGCGGGCTTCGAGAAACCCACTTCGGGCCAGATCGAGATCTTCGGCCAGCCGTCCGCCGACGTGCCGCCCTATCGCCGACCGGTGAACACGGTCTTTCAGGACTATGCCCTCTTTCCGCACCTGAACGTGCGCGACAACGTGGCCTACGGGCTGATGATCGCCGGCATGGCCAGGACCGAACGCCACCGCAAGGCGGAAGAGGCGCTGGAACTGGTCGCCCTGCCCGGCTATGCCGACCGCAAGCCCTCGGCCCTGTCCGGCGGCCAGAGGCAGCGCGTGGCGCTGGCGCGCGCGCTGGTCAACCAGCCCAAGGTCCTGCTTCTGGACGAACCCCTGGGCGCGCTCGACCTCAAGCTGCGCGAGGCCATGCAGGTCGAGCTGAAATCCCTGCAACGCCAGCTGGGGATCACCTTCGTCTTCGTCACCCATGACCAGGGCGAGGCCCTGTCGATGGCAGACCGCGTCGCCGTCTTCAACGACGGCCGGATCCAGCAGGTGGGCACGCCCCAGGACATCTACGACCGTCCCCGGACGCCTTTCGTCGCGGATTTCGTCGGCTCCTCGAACGTGCTGGAACCGGCGATGGTCCAGCGGCTGACGGGCCGCGCCGTCCATGCCTCGCTGCGCCCCGAGGCGGTGCGGCTTCAGAACGAGGGCCTGGCCGCGCGCGTGACGGGGCAGTCCTTCCTGGGCGCGGTCACGCGCCTGACGCTGGACGTGGACGGCCAGTCGCTGTCGATGATGCTGGGCAAGGGTCATTCCATTCCCCGGACCGGAGACCTGGTCCATATCGGCTGGGACGACGACGCGCTGCACCTGATGGACCCCTCAGATGGCTGAGGCGGCGCTCCATACCGCACCCACGCTGGCGGGGCGCGCGTCGGACCTCCTGTGGCGGCGCCAGGGCCTGCTGATCCTGCTGCTGATCCTGCCGCCCGCGCTTTGGCTGGGGATCATCTACCTGGGATCGCTGTTTGCGCTGCTGGCGCAGAGCTTCTTCTCGATCGACGAATTCTCGGGGCTGATCAACTACGAGTTCACGCTCAGCACCTATGCGGAACTCTTCCGCCCATCGAACCTCGACATCATCATCCGCACGGTGGTCATGGCCAGCGCCGTCACCATCGCGGCCGCGATCATCGGCTTTCCCGTCGCCTATTACGCCGCGCGCTACGCGCGGGGCCGCTGGAAGGCGCTGTTCTACCTGGGCGTGATGCTGCCCCTGTGGTCCAGCTACCTGGTCAAGGTCTATTCCTGGAAGCTGATCCTGGCCAAAGAAGGCATCGTCAGCTGGCTGTTCGAGACGCTGGGCCTGACCTGGCTGCTGGAAGCCTACCTCTCCCTGCCCATCCTCGGCGGCAATTCGCTGTCGGTCAGCTGGACGGGCACGTTCCTGGTGTTTCTCTACGTCTGGATCCCCTTCATGATCCTGCCGATCCAGGCCGCGCTGGAACGCGTGCCGGTCTCGATGCTGGAAGCCTCGGGCGACCTGGGCGCCAATCCGGGCCAGACCTTCCGGCATGTCCTGCTGCCGCTCGCCCTCCCGGGTGTCGTGGCGGGGTCGATCTTCACCTTCTCGCTGACGCTGGGCGACTACATCATCCCCCAGATCGTCGGCACCTCTGCGCGGATGATCGGCCAGGCGGTCTACCAGTTCCAGGGCACAGCCGGAAACATCCCCCTGGCCGCCGCCTTCGCGGTGGTGCCGATCCTGATCATGGGCGTCTATCTCTATGTCGCGCGGCGCATGGGGGCCTTCAATGCACTCTGACCGCGCGCCCCTGGCCCTGAAGATCGCCGCCGCCTTCGGCCTTCTGTTCATGCATGTGCCGATCCTCCTGATCTTCGTCTATGCCTTCACCACCGAGGACAAGAGCTATCAGTGGCCGCCCCCGGGCTACACGCTGAAATGGTTCGGCGTCACCTGGGGACGCGCCGATGTGTGGGAGGCCCTGTCGCTGTCGCTGCGGGTCGCCGCGATCTCGACGGTTATCGCGCTGATCCTCGGCACGCTCTGCGCCGCCGCCGTCGCGCGCACGCGCTTCTTCGGACGCGAGACGATCTCGCTTCTCGTGATCCTGCCGATCGCGCTGCCCGGGATCATCACCGGCATCTCGCTGCGCTCGGCCTTCAACCTGGCCGATATCCCCTTCAGCTTCTGGACGATCGTGCTGGGCCACGCGACCTTCTGCGTCGTCGTGGTCTACAACAACGCCGTCGCGCGCTTCCGGCGCACCAGCGGCAGCCTGGTCGAAGCCTCGATGGACCTGGGCGCCAACGCGTTCCAGACCTTCCGCTACGTGATCCTGCCCAATATCTCGACCGCGCTTCTGGCCGGCGGGATGCTGGCCTTCGCCTTGTCCTTCGACGAGGTGATCGTGACCACCTTCACCGCCGGACAGCAGCAGACCCTGCCGATCTGGATGCTCGAGGAACTGGTCCGTCCCCGCCAGCGTCCCGTCACCAACGTGGTGGCGATGATCGTGGTGCTGGTCACGTTCCTGCCGATCCTCGGCGCCTTCTACCTGACCCGCGGCACCGACACGGTGGCGGGACAGGGCAAGTGACACGGGTGCATCCCGCCTGGCCGGGCCGCACCGAACAAGGGAGAGAGTAGACATGCAAACGAAAATGCTGATCGGCGGCGCCTTCGAGGCCGGCACCGACGCCGAGGAGAACGTCCTGAACCCGCGCACCGGCGAGGTCATCGTCAAGATGCCCGAGGCCGATCCGGCCCAGATCGACCGCGCCGTCAAGGCCGCGCGCCGCGCCTTCCCCGCCTGGTCGCGCACCACGCCCGCCGAACGCTCGGGCTATCTGTTGCGGATCGCCGACGCGGTCGAGGCGAACCTGGAGCAGATCGCCACGCTCGAGGCGCTGAACTGCGGCAAACCGATCAACGGCGTGAGAAACGACGAGATCCCCGCCGTGGCCGATTGCTTCCGCTTCTTCGCGGGTGCGGTGCGCAACATGCACGGGCCGGTGGCGGGCAATTACCTGGCAGGCCATACCAGCATGATCCGGCGCGACGCGATCGGCGTCGTGGCCTCGATCGCGCCCTGGAACTATCCCGTGATGATGATGGCCTGGAAACTGGCCCCCGCGCTGGCGGGCGGGAACACCGTCGTGATGAAGCCGTCCGAACAGACGCCGCTGACCGCTCTCGCCTTCGCGAAGATCCTGGCCGACATCCTGCCCGAGGGCGTGGTGAACGTGATCGTCGGACAGGGCGCATCGGTCGGCAATGCGCTGATCAACCACCCCGACGTGGACATGGTCTCGATCACGGGCGACGTGGCGACGGGCAAGAAGGTGCTGATGGCGGCCTCGAAGTCGGTCAAGCGGACGCATCTGGAACTGGGCGGCAAGGCGCCGGTCATCGTTCTGGACGACGCCGATCTGGACCGCGTGGTGGACGGGCTGAAGGCCTTCAGCTTCTACAACGCAGGCCAGGACTGCACCGCCGCCTGCCGCGTCTATGCGGGGGCCGGTATCTATGACCGACTGGTCGCGGCCCTGACCGACGCCGCCGCCAGCATCGTCTACGCCAATGCCGATGACAGCCTGAACGAGATCCCGCCCCTGATCTCGCCCCGCCAGCGCGACCGCGTGGCGAGCTTTGTCCAGCGCGCTTCCGAACAGAAGCACATCGAGATCACCACGGGCGGCGGTGTCCACGAGGGCCCGGGCTTCTACTACAAGCCCACCGTCGTCGCAGGCGCCCTGCAAACAGACGAGATCGTCCAGCGCGAGGTCTTCGGACCCGTCGTGTCGGTCACCCGCTTCACCGATGCCGATCCCGTGGTGGACTGGGCGAACGACAGCCAGTATGGCCTCGCGTCGTCCGTCTGGACCGGCGACATCGGACGCGCGATGGAGATCGCGGGCGCGCTGCAATACGGCTGCACCTGGATCAACACGCACTTCATGCTGTGCAACGAGATGCCCCATGGCGGGCTGAAGCAGTCGGGCTATGGCAAGGACATGTCGATGTATGCGCTGGAAGACTATACCGCCGTGCGCCACGTGATGATCGCGCACTGAGGCCCCCGGCAGGTCGCGCCCGCCACTTTTGCGGGCGGCGGGCGCGAAGGCCGCAGGCACGGGACAACGCCACGTTGACAGGTTCGGCGGATTCGCCTCACCATGCGCCATGGATGTCAGACCCGTAGCCCGCGACACCGAAGACCCGGCCCGCAACACGGGTCAGATCCTGCGTCAGGCGCTCTCGACCGAGGACTGGACGCGGCTTGTGTCGCGTGGTCGCCCGCTCTCCTTCACCAAGGGAGAGACGATCATCGCGCGCGGCTCGCCGGGCGACTGCATGTATCTGATCGAGCAGGGGCGCGTCGAAATCTCGCTGATGCTGGCCGACGGCAACAAGGCGGTCCTGAACCAGATGGGCCCGGGCGAATTGCTGGGCGAACTGGCGCTGCTGGATGGCGGTCCGCGCAGTGCCGACGCCATCGCCGCCAGCGGCGAGGTCCAGTTGATCGCCATCGGCCGGTCCCATGTCTTCGCGATCCTCGAAAACTCCTCGGGCGTGCTGGCCGCGCTGATCAGCGAACTCTGCGCGCGCGTGCGCAACGCCTCGCGGATGTTCGAGGTGAAATCCGAGAAGAGCGCCCAGGTGCGCCTCGCGCGCACGCTCCTGCAACTGGCGGCCAAGTGGGGCGAACGGCGCGGCGGCGTCATCGAACTGCCGGGCTTCTCGCAGAGCGAACTGGGCGACTACGCAGGCCTGGCGCGCGAGAACGTGAACCGCCAGCTGAAGATCTGGGAGGACGAGACACTGATCCGGCGAAATGGCGACGGCCTGAGCCTTCTGGACATGGACGCGATCGCGGACATCGCTCAGCTTTGAATGCGCCTGGCCTCGACAGGCTGCTCGAACCCCTTCAGCGCCAGGCTTTCCCAGGGTCCCCCGAGGCCCAGCGCATCGCAGACGGCCCGGCTGACCACCACCT
>SBFT01000024.1 GCA_006227805.1 Paracoccaceae bacterium | reverse complement strand
CACCGGCACCTGCCAGCCCTGCCAGCTGCGCGCGGGGATATCCATCTCCTGCAGGGTCAGCGCCATCAGGCCCGCGGTCACGTTCTCGCCCGAGGAGACGACCGCGTCGTATTCGCGCGCGTCGTAGAGGGGCGAGGTCTCGCCGACCCAGCCCACCAGTTCGTTGGTCTTGCCCGCCATGGCCGAGACGATGACGATCACGTCATAGCCCTTGGCGACCTCGACGCCGACACGTTTGGCGGCGCGCCGGATGCGGTCCAGATTGGCGACAGAGGTGCCGCCGAATTTCATCACCAGAACGGGCATGGGCAGTCCTGCACGGGGGAAAAGACTGCGCGCCGTTTAAGGGGTCTCGGGCGCGCTTGCAAGCGGGGCTTGGCGTCCCGGCCCGCCTGTCGCGCTTATGCCTCACCCCGGTCCGTGCCGCCCGTCAGAACGGATGCGCCCGCCCGTCCCAGGTCTCGAAACAGCCCGTGGTGCCGGGGCCCAGCGCATCGAACCGCGCGATCAGCCCCGCCGCGGATTGCTCGGGCGTGATGTCGGCGGAGGATCCGCCCATGTCCGTCTGCACCCAGCCGGGGTGATAGCTGCCGACCGCGATCCCCTCGTCGGCCAGCAGGGCCGAGAGGTTGCACGCAAGGTTCGTCGCCGCAGCCTTCGACGCGCGATAGATCAGCGACGACCCGGTGGCCTTCTGCGAAGATCCCATCTGGCTGCTGATGATCGCCACCTTTGCCCCGCGCGCCGCGCGCAGGTTCGGCAAGAGGGCCTGCACCGTCAGGAAGACGCCCGTGACATTGACCGCGAAGGTCTGCGCCCAGAGCTGGGGCGCATAGCCCGTGTCGAGCTTCTGGTCGCGGTCCATCAGCACGCCCGCATTGCAGATCAGCAGGTCGATCGGCCGGCCCGCCAGGGCCTGCGCCATCGCCCGGACCGAGGCCGGGTCCGCGACGTTCAGCGTGATCCCGGCCGATCCGTCGCGGGCAGTGCCGGTCACCTCGTCCCCGCGCGCGCGATAGGCGCGGGCCAGCGCTGCGCCCACGCCCCGGTTGGCTCCCGTGATCAGGACATGCATCTCAGTTCGACTTTCTGCCGGGCCGGAAGGGCAAGGGGGCGACGGGAATGCCGTCCTCGATCAGGCGGCGCGCCTCGTCGACCTTCGCCTCGCCATGGATCGGACGTTCCGGTGCGTCGCCCGCATGAATCGCCCGCGCGACCCGGGCGAAATCGGTCCCGACGTAATCCGAGTTCTCCTCGATCCGGCGCTTCAGTTCGGCCAGGGCCTGTTCGGCGGGGCTGGCGGGCTGGGAGAGGGGGCCGCCGGAGGCCCGGTCGGGCGGCGCGTCCGCGCCACGCCGGACGCGCACGGCAGGCGCCATCAGCGATTTCGTGACCGAGGTGCCGCCGCAGACCGCGCAGGCCACCAGCCCCGCCGCGGCCAGCTTGTCGTAGGCCTCGGCCGACTGAAACCAGCTGTCGAAGCTGTGTCCCTCCGCGCAGGTCAGGGCGTACTGGATCATCGCGGTTCCGTCTTGCGTGTCACGTCAACGACATATGAAGTCCGGGGCGGGCGTCAAGCCCGGCGTTCCGACCCGAATTCAGCGCAGCATGCGGGGGTCGAAATCGCGCAGGATCCGCTGCAGCTCGGGCTCGCCCACCTTCTGGGCGGCCTTCTTCGGCGAAAACCACTTGCGCCGACGTTCGGCCGCTTCGGGATAGTCCGCCGCCAGATGCTTGACCTTCACCGGATAGACCATGGCGACGCAGGGATAGAGAAGCCCGTCCTCCATCTCCTTGTCGTAGGAGAACAGCCCCAGGCACTGATCCTGCGCGCGTCCCACGA
This sequence comes from Paracoccaceae bacterium, assembly GCA_006227805.1. Classification (GTDB taxonomy): domain Bacteria; phylum Pseudomonadota; class Alphaproteobacteria; order Rhodobacterales; family Rhodobacteraceae; genus JAGYKE01. The sequence continues at coordinate 7,640 of SBFT01000024.1, read as the reverse complement.
CACCGGCTTCCTCCCAGGCTTCGCGCATCGCCGCCTCGGCCGGGGTGACGCCATCCATGGGCCAGCCCTTGGGCACGATCCAGCGTCCCGAGCGGCGCGAGGTGATCAGGAGCACGCGCACCTTGTCGCCCTCTGCCTGATAGCAGAGCGCCGCGAACTGGCTGCGGACATCGGTCTTGCTGGCCGTTCGCAGGTTGAGCGGCAGTTGCTTGATCATCGGTGCGGTCACCAAACGGCCTTTCGTCCCTGAGAGAATACTGCAGACCCCTTTTATATGGGGCTTACTGCAAAGGAATCACGAACAACGTCTCATTGCAACCGTCTGTCGCATCGCGACCGCCGGCTTTCAGCCGTTCAGACGCCTCTTGCCCAGCCGGCGGGCCAGGTCCGAGACCAGGTCCTCGTGGGGCACGTCGCCGTCGATGGCCAGCCGGCGCAGACCGAAGTGAACCTGCGCCATCTCCTGGTAATAGCTGGTATAGGCATAGTTCGTCGCAGCCCCCGCGACCGCGCCCAGAACGGGGACGGTCTGCGCCGCCAGTTTCTGGCCGAGGACCGTGGCCAGCCGGGGCGCGACCATCGCGATCATCCTGTGCATCGACGCGCCCGTCAGCGTCAGGCGCACCGACAGGAAGCCCAGGTCGGCCCCGTCGTCATGCGACAGGGGACCCGCCGCGGAAAAGACCCGGATGCAATCGAAGCGCACGCTTTCGGTCGCCGGATCGAACCCCTGTTCGGCCGCAGCGCCCTGGATCGCGCGCAACAGGACCGTGGTGGTCACCGGCAGTTCGACCAGCGCGGTCGGCAGGCCGCCGAAGCCGCCCGCGGCGCCCATCGCCGTGGCGACGGCGGTGTTCAGCCAGCCCTTCTGGTCGGGCACGACGCCGCGCGATCCCTGCGCCGCATCCAGCGCGATGCGCAGCGCGCGTTCCGTCCCCTCGCCCAGGCGCGCGCGAACCGGGGCTGGCAACTGCTCGATCAGCCCCTCGGCCTGCGCGCCAAGAAGGTTCAGGACCTGGATGCCCGTGCTTCCCGCACGCCGATAGCGCGCGGCCAGCCTGTCCAGTTCGGCCTCGATATCGACGGGCCCCACGGTGACGATGTCGCTCATGCGCGCCTCCCTTGTGCGTGAAAGATCGGCGTCGCGGGGCAAGGTTTCAATCCCTCGACCGGGGATCGGACCGGCGGCGGTCAGCCGGGCGGCGCGTCCCAGCGCGTGACCGGCCCCCTGATCCCGTCCCAGGCGCCGGGCACCAGCGACCGGCCCAGAACGCGGTCGGGGTTCGTGGGCGGCGGCATGACGATGTCGGGCAGCTTGCGGAAGCCGAAGCGGCGGTAATAGGGCTCGTCCCCCACCAGCATCACGCGGTCCCAGCCCTGGCGCAGGGCCGCGACCAGCGTGTCGCGGATCAGAAGACCGCCCAGACCCTCGCCCTGCCGGGTGGGGTGCACCGCGACCGGACCCAGCAGCAGGGCCGGCACGCCCCCCGCCCAGACCGGCCAGTAGCGGATGACGGCGGCCAGGATCCCGTCCTGATCGCGCGCGACCTTGCAGAGGCCCGGGACCGGCGGGATGCCGTCCCGGAACCGGTAGGAGGACAGCGCCTCGCGCCCCGGCGCGAAGCACAGGTCATAGAGCGCCTCGACCTCCCACCAGTCTTCGGGCCTTTCGGGGACGAGTTCGTAGAGATCGGGCAAGTCTGCGGGAATCCTGGTCTGTGGGCCTCGTCCGGTGGCCCGCGCGGGCGGGCTGGCCTTCGCTGTAACATGCGCATAAGCAGGGAACAAACAAGCCCCTGAAGGAGCAACGCATGTTCTACCGCCCCGCAGATGGCCACGGCCTGCCCCACAACCCGTTCAACGCCATCGTGACGCCACGGCCCATCGGCTGGATCTCGACCCGCGACGCACAGGGGCGCAACAACCTGGCGCCCTATTCCTTCTTCAACGCCACCGCCTACGTTCCGCCGCAGGTCATGTTCACCTCGACCACCACCAAGCCGGACCAGGGCGACACCAAGGACAGCGTCGCCAATATCCGCGAGACCGGCGTCTTCTGCGTCAACGTGGTGGAATACGCGATGCGCGACGCGATGAACGCGTCCTCGGCCACGCTGCCGAAGGAGGTCGACGAATTCGCCCATGCCGGCGTGCCGGTCGCCGAATGCGAGACCATCGACTGCCCGCGCGTGGCGAACGCGCCCGCATCGCTCGAATGCAGGCTGACGCGGATCGTCGACCTGGAAGGCGTGAACAACTACATGGTCATGGGCGAGGTCACGGGCATCCACATGCGCGACGACTGCATCCGGAACGGACGTTTCGACGTGACGGTGTATCGGCCCCTGACGCGGCTGGGCTATCGCGATTATGCCGTGATCACCGAGCTTTTCGAGCTGATCCGCCCGGACGACTGATCGGGGCGGCTTGCGACGCTCAAACCGGGCCGGAAACCGACACGGTTTCCGGTGCCCGCGCCGAACCGTCGGGCAGGGCGCCGTTTTCCGCGCCGGAAAACGGCCCGGAAACCGCGTCGGTTTCCGGCCCTGGTTGCAAGCGCGGCGCGAGTTGCCTTAACTGGCCGGGCTGAACGGGGGCGGACATATGGGCGAGACGGTCATCGGCATCATCGGCGGCTCGGGCATCTACGAGATCGCGGGCCTGAAGGACGCCGCCTGGCGCGACGTCGCCAGCCCCTGGGGCACGCCTTCGGACCAGGTCCTGACGGGCCGTCTCGATGGCGTGGCCATGGCCTTTCTGCCGCGTCACGGGCGCGGCCATGTGCACAGCCCCACCAGCGTTCCCTACCGCGCGAATATCGACGCGCTCAAGCGCCTGGGCGTGACCGACATCTTCAGCGTCTCGGCGGTGGGCAGCTTCCGCGAGGAGATGGCGCCGGGCGATTTCGTCATCGTCGACCAGTTCATCGACCGCACCTTCGCGCGCGAGAAATCCTTCTTCGGGCCGGGCCTCGTCGCGCATGTGAGCGTCGCGCACCCGACCTGCCCGCGCCTGTCGGATGCGGCCGAAAAGGCCGCGCGCGCGCAGGGCGTCCGCGTGCATCGCGGCGGCACCTACCTGGCGATGGAAGGCCCGCAATTCTCGACGCTGGCGGAAAGCCGGATGTATCGCGAGGCCTGGGGCGCGGACGTGATCGGCATGACCAACATGCCCGAGGCGAAACTCGCCCGCGAAGCCGAGATCTGTTACGCCAGCGTGGCCATGGTCACCGACTACGACAGCTGGCACCCCGATCATGGCGAGGTCGACGTCAGCCAGATCATCGCGACCCTGACGGGCAATGCCGACCGCGCGCGCGGCATGGTCGCGCGCCTGCCCGCCCTGCTGGGCGCGACCCGGGCGCCCTGCCCCCATGGCTGCGACCGCGCCCTCGACCACGCGATCCTAACGGCGCCGGACAGACGGGATCCGGCGCTGGCGGCGAAACTCGACGCGGTCGCGGGAAGGATACTCTGATGGACCTGCACCTGTGGCTGGCCTGCGCCCACGGCGTGACACTGATCAAGATGATCACGACAGGCCTGCCGACCGCCAGCATCCGCCGCGCCGCCACCTGAGAGGAGCCCCATGAAAACCGTCAAGGACTACATCCGCACGATCGTCGACTTCCCGCATGAGGGGATCCTCTTCCGCGACGTGACCACGCTCTTCGCCGATGCGCGCGGCTTCCGCATGGCCATCGACCAGCTGCTGCACCCCTATGCGGGCGAACCCATCGACAAGGTCGTGGGCCTCGAGGCGCGCGGCTTCATCCTGGGCGGCGCCGTCGCGCACCAATTGTCCGTCGGCTTCGTGCCGATCCGCAAGAAGGGCAAGCTGCCCGGCACCACGATCAGCCAGGACTACAAGCTGGAATATGGCGAGGCCATCGTCGAGGTCCATGACGACGCGATCCAGCCGGGCGAGAAGGTCCTGCTGGTCGACGACCTGCTGGCCACGGGCGGCACCGCGCGCGCCGGCATCCAGCTGGTCGAACGCCTGGGCGGCGAGATCGTCGGCTGCGCCTTCGTGGTCGACCTGCCCGACCTGGGCGGGCACGACCTGCTGAAGGGCATGGGCATGAATGTCCACGCCCTCTGTGCCTTCGAGGGGCTGTAAACCGAATCTTAAGGCTTGCGGGCCAAATGTCGGTTCACCGTTCGGGAGACGGTGACAGCTTGCAAACCGGGTATTTCGCCCACGGCGCCCTGCAACCCCAAGTGCAGGGCGCTTTTCTCATGCCCTGAGGACGGCGCCCGGGTTGAGGATCCCATGGGGATCGAGCGCCGCCTTGATCGCGCGCATCGCGGCCAGCTTGACCGGATCTCCATAGCGCTCGAGGTCCTCGACCTTCAGACGGCCCACGCCATGTTCGGCGCTGACCGATCCACCCAGGTCATGCACCAGGTCATGCACCGCCGCCTTGATCGCGCCGCGTTCGGCGTCGTGATCCGCGCGCGACCGCCCCGGCATCGGAAAGACGTTGAAATGCAGGTTGCCGTCGCCGACATGGCCGAAGCAGTTGATGCGGAAGGCCCCGATGGCGGCGATCGCCTCGGCCCCGCGCGCGATGAAGTCCGGGATCGCCGAGAGCGGAACCGAGATGTCGTGGCTGGACACCGCGCCGATGCGCCGGTTCGCCTCGGGGATCTGCTCGCGCACCGCCCAGAAGGCGTCCGCCTGGGCCTGCGACTGCGCGATCAGGCCGTCGCTGGCCAGCCCCGCCCCGGCGGCCTCGGCGAAGAGATCCTCGAGCGCCTGCGCCGGGTCCAGCCCGCGCGCCAGCCCCACCTCGATCAGCACGCACCAGGCGGGCGCGGGATCGAAGGGGCGGCGGATGTCGGGCAGTTTCTCGGCCAGGAAATCGAAGCCCGTCCCGCTCATCAGCTCGAAGGCGGTGATCCCTTCGGCGAACCGCCCGCGCGCCATGGACAGCAGTCTCAGCGCGGCCCCGGGGCTCTCGACGACCAGAAGGGCCGTGCCCGTTCCGGCGGGCCTCGCGAACAGCTTCAGAGACGCCGCCGTGATGATCCCCAGCGTGCCCTCGGACCCGATCAGCAGGTTGCGCAGGTCATAGCCCATGTTGTCCTTGCGCAGGCGCGACAGGCCGTTCCACACCCGGCCATCGGCCAGAACCGCTTCCAGCCCCAGGCAGAGGTCGCGCGCGTTTCCATAGCGCAGGACCGCCGTGCCGCCCGCGTTCGTGGCGAGGTTCCCGCCGATCCGGGCCGATCCTTCCGAGGCCAGCGACAGCGGGAACAGCCGGTCGACCCGTTCCGCCGCCGCCTGGATATCCGCCAGGATCACGCCCGCTTCGGCGATCATCACGTTCTCGTCCGGGTAGACCGCACGGATGCGGTTCATCCGTTCCAGACTGAGGACCAGCGCCCCGTCGGCGCCTTGCGCCACCTGCCCGCCGACCAGCCCCGTGCCCCCGCCATACGGAACGACCGGCACGCGCGCGGCATGGGCCGCCGCAAGGATGGTCGCAACCTGCGCGGTCTCGCCCGGCGCCAGCACGAGGTCGGCCTTGCCCTGCCAGCGCCCGCGCGGTTCCTCGAAATAGCGCGGCTCGGGGCTGCGGAAGACATCGGCCGGCAGGCGCGCGCGCAGGGCCTCGGTGAAATCGGCGGTCAGGGGCGGCATGGGGCCTCGGATCTGGCAAGGGTCCGGATCAGGGCTAGCAAAAGCGCGCGCGGCCCACAACGGAGCGCGTCAGTTATCGGCGCGCAGCCACTCGGGGCGCAGAACGACCACCGTGGGCCGTGAGGGCAGATCGCGCAGCGACAGGTCGATCGACGGCCCGTCGCGCACGTCGATGGCAAACTCGTCCGCCATGCCCGTCACGAAACTGTCCAGCGAGAAGGTGGAAAACCAGTGCATCGGGATCACGACCGAGGATTTCAGCCGCTTCACCACGGCGATCATGTCGGGCAGGCTCATCGTGTAGCCGCCATCGACCGGCACCATCACCACGTCGAGCCGCCCCAGAGCGGCGAATTGTTCGTCATTGGGCATGTGGTGCAGGTGACCCAGATGGCCGATGCACAGGCCCGCCACCTCGAACACGAAGATCGAGTTGCCGCGCGGTTCGGACCCCGAGAAGGCCGAGCGGATATCGGTCGAGACATTGCGCACCAGCATCTCGCCCAGGTCGAGATGGTGTTCGATGCCCGCCCCGAAGGTCTCGCCCCAGCCGCGCAGGACATGGGGGATCGCAGGGTCGGGGTTCGCGGTCCAATGGGTGGAGTGCGCATGGTTCATGGTGACCACGTCCGGAATCAGCGGGGCGGAGCCGACGAAGCCGGTGAAATCCGTGACCGCGTTCAGGCCCCCGGGCGTGCGGATCAGGAAACTGGCGTGGTCGATGTAGTGCAGGCGCACGGTATGATCGGGCAAGGGCGCCTGCCAGCTGGCCTTTTGCAGGTATTCGAGCCCGGGCGCGGCATCGGCGATGGCGATGCAATGGCTGGGGCGGCGCTGCTCCTGCGCGGTGGCGGGCAGGACGGCCAGAAGGGTCAGAAGTAGGGCGATCAGATGGCGCATGGGCAAAAGGATAGCGCAGGTTCGCGACCTGTCACGTCCTTCCGCGCACAGACCCGTGGCAGGGCGGCGGGCTGCCGGAAAAACCGGCGGATCGCGGCCCGCCTGCACGCCCTGCTTCAGACGAAGCTTCGCACCGTCTCGATCGCGCCGTCCAGTTCCTTGCCCTCGGGATCGCGAAGGGCGGCCTCGCGCAGGCGGGCCATCCATTCGGCGGCGTCCTTGCGGCCTTTCAGCAGCGCGGCCGCGCCCATCACTCGGTCGAACTTGGACAAACCCCGCGCATGGGTGTCGGAATAGCCCTTGATCAGGCGGCGGTTCTTCAACAGCTCGACACTCAGGTCGTAATCCTCCGTCGCGAGGCAATCCGCCAGCCATTTTTCCAGATGCGCGACCTCCTCCTGGTGGCGCAGCGTGCGCAGGCGATAGCCCTTCAGCCCCCCCAGCACATAGAGCATCACGAAAGCCCGCAGCGTATCGGTCCGCAGCCGCCGCCCCTTGCCGAACCAGCGGTTCAGCCGCGCCATGCGCGCGGGGTTCGCCATCGTGCGTGCACCCAGCTTCGCAGGCATCAGGCCCGCGATCTCCTCGGCGCGGGGATGGAAATACTCGGTCAGCTGCACGACGTTCTCGGCCCTGGCGCCCATCTCGGCGTCGATATGGGCCAGCCGGGTGGGCCGCGTCTTCAGGTCGGCAACCCGGATGATGTCGTCATAGGCCATGGCGTTGGCGATGTACTTGGCCGCGGTCGCGCTGCGCAGGTAGCCGCGGGCGGGATCGTCGCCCCGCACCATGGCCTCGACCCGGTCGAGATAGAGCGCGCCATAGGCGCAATCCTGGAAATCGACGACCTTGGCCAGACCCGACTGCGCCATCTCGCGCACCGGTTCCGGCAGGGCCTCGGCCCGCGCGACCAGCGCCTGCCACGCGCCCATCTTCTCCGACGGCCCGACGATCCGGCGCGGCGCGGGCCTCTCCGCGCGCACCGGCGCCTCGCCCCCGGCCTGGGCCGCGTCGAACCCGGCGGCGAAGGCGCGCAGCGAGGCCTCGACCCCCTTGCCGCCCGCGCGGATCGCGTCCTCGAACGCCGCGCGCGG
>SBFT01000400.1 GCA_006227805.1 Paracoccaceae bacterium | reverse complement strand
CCGCCCGACGGGCCGCCATCGCCGCCGCCGCGGCCATCCAGCATCACCATCGTCGCGTCGGGGCCCTGCAGCACGATCTCGGTCGAATAGCGGTCTTGGCCGGACTGGTCCTGCCACTTGCGGGTCTGCAGCTTGCCCTCGATATAGACCTTCGAGCCCTTCTTCAGATATTGCTCGGCCACGCGGACCAGCCCCTCCGAGAAGATCGCGACTGTATGCCATTCGGTGCGTTCGCGCCGCTCGCCCGTGTTGCGGTCCTTCCAGGTCTCGGACGTCGCGATGCGAAGGTTGCAGACCTTGCCGCCGTTCTGGAAGGTGCGCACCTCGGGGTCGCGCCCCAGGTTGCCCACGATGATCACCTTGTTGACGGAACCGGCCATGTTTCCCCCGCAGTCTTGTCTGTTTCTTCAGGACGGGGTGGGCGTCGAATCTGGCCCCCCCAAAGTTGGTTGACCCTACACTCCCCCGACAGCGGTTGAAACATGGTTAACGCCGCCCGTTCCCTTCCGTCTTCAGGCTGGCCTTGATCGCCAAATCGGCTATAGTCCGCGGGCGTTGGATGGTGCCCGGGGGTTGGCGCATGCGTTTGGGACTGGTGGTTCTTTTGCTGGCGGGGCTCTCCGTGCCGGCGACGGCGACGGCCGACATCTTTTCCTCGAAAAGCCGCAAGCAGGTCTTCAACTCGCAAAAGCGGGTTCTGGACACGCGCGCGACCAGCCAGTACGCGGCCTCGGTCCGGTTGCAGCCGCAGTCCATCCACACGCCCTCGAAATGGGGCCATCTGCCCTATGCCGGCAAATACCGGGGCGAATTCCTGGAAATGGCGCGGGCCGCCGCGCGCAAGCATGGCGTGCCCGAAGACCTGTTCCTGAGGCTTGTCCAGCAGGAATCCGGCTGGAACCCAAATGCACGCTCGCACAAGGGCGCGATCGGCCTGGCGCAACTGATGCCCGGCACGGCGCGCGACCTGGGCGTCGATCCCGCCGATCCGCGCCAGAACCTCGAGGGCGGCGCGCGCTACCTGGCCGAGCAATACCGCGAATTCGGTTCGTGGCGCATTGCGCTGGCCGCCTACAACGCGGGCCCCGAGGCGGTGCGCAAGCATGGCGGCGTGCCGCCCTACCGCGAGACCACGAATTACGTCCGGGTGATCTGGGGCAGCTGATCAGCCGCCGCCGTGACAGGACGCGCAACTGGCCGCCGCGCGTGCCGCCCATGCGCCGTCTCCCTTGGCCATGGCCACAAGACCGGCATGTGCCCCGATCCCCAGACCGAACAGGATCCCCAGCCCGAGGGCCGCGTAAACGAACAGCCGCATCTCCACCTCCTCAGCCATCGATCTTCATGATCCTGGCATGAAGACGGCCCGGAAGGGAGCTTGCCCTATTCCGCGGCGATCTCGATGACCGGACCCATCCTGTTCAGCACGTCCCGCGACAGGTGACACTTGATCTGGTGCCCCTCGGCCAGCGTCACGACCGGCGGCACCTCGATCTCGCAGAGGCCGCCCGGCACCTCCTTCTTCCAGCGGCAGCGGGTCTGGAACGGGCAGCCCGGCGGCGGGTTCATCGCGGACGGAATGTCGCCCTCCAGCACGATGTGCTTCTTGGTCACGCGCGTGTCGGCGATGGGCACGGCCGAGAGCAGCGCCTCGGTATAGGGGTGGTAGGGCGGCGAGAAGACCTGCTCGGTCGTGCCCAGTTCGACCACGTGGCCCAGGTACATCACCATGACCCGGTCCGACAGGTAGCGCACGATCGACAGGTCGTGGCTGATGAACAGAAGGGTCGTCTTCTGCTTGCGCTGGATCTCCATCAGCAGATCGGTGACGGCGGCCTGAACGCTCACGTCCAGCGCCGAGACAGGCTCGTCCGCCACCACGATCCGCGCGTCGCCCGCGAAGGCGCGCGCGATGCCGACGCGCTGTTTCTGCCCGCCCGACAGCTGGCGCGGCATCCGGTCGGCGAAGGCGCGGGGCAGCTTCACGAGGTCCAGCAGCTCCAGCATCCGCTCGCGGCGCTCGGCGTCGGTCTTGCCGATCCCGAAGATCTCCAGCGCCCGCATGATCTGCCGGCCCACGCTCATCGAGGGGTTCAGCGTGTCGAAGGGGTTCTGGAACACCATCTGGATCTCGCCCACGGTCTTCGCGTCGCGCTTCTCGATGGGCAATTGCCCGATGCTGCGGTTGTCCAGCAGGATCTGGCCGTCGGTCGCGGTCTCCAGCCCCATCAGCACCTTGGCGAAGGTCGACTTGCCGCAGCCCGATTCGCCGACGATCGCCAGCGTCTCGCTTTCGCGCGCCTCGAAGGACAGCGTCTCGTTGGCCTTGACCACTTTCCTGTCGCCGCCCCCGAACAGCGCGTTGGCCGCGACCTCGTAGTATTTCTTCAGGTTGTCCATCTTCAGGACGACATTGCCGATCTCGCCCTTGGTCTTTGTCGCCGCCGCCTTGATCGGCGCCTGCCAGTCGATCTCCTGGAACTTCAGGCAGCGCGTCTGGTGGCGGTCGTTGCCGGGAACCGCGAACATCGGGATCGTGCCCTGGTCGCAGCGGCCGGCCTCGAAATAGTCGCAGCGCGGCCCGAAATTGCAGCCCGGGGGCCGTTCATGGGGCAGGGGAAAGTTGCCCGGGATCGCGACCAGGGGACGCGCGTTCTTGTCCGCGCCGGGCAGCGGGATCGAGCGGAACAGCGCCTGGGTATAGGGGTGCTGCATCTCGTCGAAGACATCCTTGATCGACCCGCGCTCGACCGCCTCGCCCGAATACATCACGCAGAGCCGGTCGCAGGTCTCCAGCACCAGCCCCAGGTTGTGGCTGATGAACAGCATCGAGGTGCCGTATTTCTTGCCCAGGTCCTTGACCAGCTGCACCACGGCCGCCTCGACGGTGACGTCGAGCGCGGTGGTGGGCTCGTCCAGGATCAGCAGCGCGGGCTTCGACATCAGCGCCATGGCGATGACGATGCGCTGCTGCTGGCCGCCCGAGAGCTGGTGCGGAAAGCTGTTCAGCATCCGCTCTGGGTCGGGCAGGCGCACGTCGGTGACGACTTCCAGCGCGCGCTTGTAGGCTTCCTCGGCGTTGACCCCCTCGTGGATCATCGGCACTTCCATCAGCTGCTTGCCGATCCGCATCGCCGGGTTCAGCGAGGCCATGGGCTCCTGGTAGATCATCGCGATCTCGCTGCCGCGGATGTCGCGCAATTCCTCCGCGCTCATCTCGCCCATGTCGCGGCCCTTGAACTTGATCGTGCCGCCCACGATGCGCCCGTTCTTGCCCAGATCGCGCATGACGCCCAGCGCCACCGTCGACTTGCCGCAGCCCGATTCCCCCACGAGGCCCACCGCCTCGCCGGGCTGGACCGAGACCGAGAAATCCATCACCGCGGGAATCTCCCGCAGCCGCGTGAAGAACGAGATCGACAGCTTGTCGATCTCGAGGATCGGGCCGTCGTA
>SBFT01000053.1 GCA_006227805.1 Paracoccaceae bacterium | reverse complement strand
CGGCATTCACATCCGTCCGGGCCCGGACCCGCCCGGACGCGTCACATGGGAAAGGAACAGACAAATGCACCGCAAGTTCATCGCCGCCGTCATCGCCGCGACCATCGCCATCACCGGCTTCGCGGCCGCCCCCGCCCGCGCCGACGGAGACGACGTCGCAAGGGCCCTGGCCGGCATCGCCGCCCTGGCGCTGATCGCCCGCGCCATCGACAAGAGAAACGACGAACGCGCCGTCGCCCGCCAGCAGCACCATTTCCAGCCGCACAAGCCGCAATACCACGCACCCGCGCCGATCAAGCCGCGCCCGCTGCCGCCCCAGGTCTCGCGCAAGCTGCTGCCCGAGCAATGCCTGCGCACCTTCGACGGTCCCCATGGCCAGACCCACGCCTTCGGCGCCCGCTGCCTGTCGCGCAACTATACCTTCGCGGAGTCCCTGCCGCGCCAATGCGCCGAACAGGTCTGGACGCGCCAGGGGACCGGCTGGGCCTACAACGCGCGCTGCCTGCGTCGGCAGGGCTACCAGACCGCCCGCTTCTGAAGCGACGGGCTGACGCGGCGCCCGAAGTCCCCCGGCGCCGCAGACTGGGGGCCGCCACTGTCCCGGCGGCCCCTTTTTTCTTGCGCGTCGCGCACGGATCGGGTTCGACAGGGGCATGACCCGCCCCGACTTCGCCCTGGAACTGGACCTGATCGCGCAAGGCGCCCTGCGCGTCGCAGGCGTCGACGAGGTCGGCCGCGGCCCGCTGGCCGGACCCGTCACGGCGGCCGCAGTGGTCCTGGCGCCCGGCGCCATTCCCGAAGGGCTGAACGATTCCAAGAAGCTGACCGCGCGGGCGCGCGACGCACTTGCCGAACGGCTGGCCCTCTGCGCCGAGGTCTCGGTCGCCCATGCCAGCGTCGACGAGATCGACGCCCTGAACATCCTGCGCGCCAGTCACCTGGCGATGGAGCGCGCCGTCGCCGCCCTTACGCCTGCGCCCGATTTCCTGCTGATCGACGGCAACCTGATCCCGCGCGGCCTGACGATCCCGTCGCGCGCCGTGGTCAAGGGCGACGCGCGGTCGCTGTCCATCGCCGCGGCCTCGATCGTGGCCAAATGCGCGCGCGATCGCATCATGGTGGATCTGGCGCAACAGCATCCCGGCTATGGCTGGGAGACGAACGCCGGATACCCGTCCAAAGGCCACCGCGACGCGCTCCGAAATCTCGGGGTCACCCCACACCATAGGCGTTCGTTCAAGCCGGTCCACAATATCTTGTATCAAGCAAAATCTGTAAGTGACTGATTCAAAAAAGAATTTGACGCCGAATCGGCTTTGACTCATCTTTGGCCCCAAGAGCGAGCGCACCAAATCGCGCCGGGACAGAGGCAGAGAATGACCAAGACCGAACACAAGGGCGCGACCGCGCTCCCCTTGAACACGATCCTTGCGGGCGATTGCATCGAGGTGATGAACGGCCTGCCCGAGGCTTCGGTCGACCTTATCTTCGCCGATCCGCCCTACAACCTTCAGCTGAAAGGGCAACTCCACCGCCCCGACAACAGCCAGGTGGATGCCGTGGACGACGAGTGGGACCGGTTCGCGTCGTTCTCGGATTACGACCGCTTCACCCGCGACTGGCTGGCGGCCGCGCGCCGGCTTCTGAAACCCGACGGCGCGATCTGGGTCATCGGCAGCTATCACAACATCTTCCGCGTGGGCAGCGCCCTTCAGGACCAGGGCTTCTGGATCCTGAACGACGTGGTCTGGCGCAAGTCCAACCCGATGCCCAATTTCCGCGGCAAGCGGTTCACCAACGCGCATGAGACGCTGATCTGGGCCTCGCGCGGGGAAGGCGGCAGATACACCTTCAACTACGAGGCGCTGAAGGCGCTCAACGAAGGTATCCAGATGCGCAGCGACTGGGTCATTCCGCTCTGCACGGGGCATGAACGCCTGAAGGACGACAACGGCGACAAGGCGCATCCGACGCAGAAGCCCGAGGCGCTGCTGCACCGCATCCTGGTCGGCTGCACCAATCCCGGCGACGTGGTGCTGGATCCGTTCTTCGGCACCGGCACGACCGGGGCGGTGGCCAAGATGCTGGGCCGCGACTGGATCGGGATCGAGCGCGAGGCCGCCTATCGCCGCGCCGCCGAAAAGCGCCTGTCGAACATCCGCCGCTTCGACCGCACCGCCCTGCAGGTCAGCGCCTCCAGACGCGCCGAGCCGCGCGTGCCCTTCGGCCAGCTGGTCGAACGCGGGCTTCTGCGCCCGGGCGAGGAACTCTATTCCCCGCGCGGCCAGGTGGCCAAGGTCCGCGCCGACGGCACCCTGATCGGGCATGACGTCAAGGGCTCGATCCACCAGGTCGGCGCGCATCTGGAAGGCGCGCCCAGCTGCAACGGCTGGACCTACTGGCACTTCAAGCGCGACGGCAAGATCGTTCCCATCGACCTCCTGCGCCGCCAGATCCGGGCCGAGATGGAGGCCTGATCCACCCCATGACTTACCGCCGGTGCCCTGCGTCCACGCCGACCAGGGCATCACCTCGCCCCGCCCTCCCCAAGGCGGGGCATTTTTTTGACGGGAATCCCTCTGGCATAATGTAAAAGCGATATACATTTCAGTCCTGTCCAGCGCCGCAGCCGAAAGGGCCCGCCATGGCCGACCAGACCCAGCAGATGCCCCGCTTCACCGCGACCGACCTGCCCGACCGGATGAGCCAGGCCGATCTCGACGCGCCCAACCGCTACACCGAGGAGGCGCTGGCGCGGCACAAGCGCGAGGGCCTCGACCTGGCGATCCGGGCGCGCTGGATCGCGCTGGCGGTGATCGCGGTGATGCTGCCCTTCCTGAACCCGACCTGGAGCGTTCTCTATTTCCACGCGCTGCTCGTGCTGCTGGCGATCAACGGCTGGGCGATGCGGCGCGTGGGTCGCGTGGGCCGGTCAGGCGCGGAACTGGCGCTGATCTTCGTGGACCTGCTGCTGATGACGATCGCGCTGGCCGCGCCCAACCCCTTCGCGCCGCAGGACTGGCCCACCGCGATGACCTTCGAATTCGGCAGCTTCATCTATTTCTTCGTGATCCTGGCCGGTGGCACGCTGGCCTATTCCTGGCGGACCATCCTTGCCATCGGCAACTGGACGGCTGTCCTGTGGCTTGGGGCGGCGGGGCTGGTCTGGTATTTCGGCCGCACGATCCCCGAACTGAGCGCCGCGGCGAACATCGCCTTCGGCGACGATCCCGAACTGCTGAAACTCCTCGACCCCAACAATGTCGATTTCGACATCCGCTTGCAGGAAGTCGTCGTCTTCCTGATCACCGCCTTCACGCTTGCGCTGACCGTGCGCCGCTTCAACCGCCTGCTTCTGGGCAACGCCGCGCTCGAGCGCGAACGCGCGAACCTGTCGCGCTATTTCTCGCCCAACGTGGTGGATCAGCTGTCGCGGAATGACGAACCGCTGAAGCAGATCCAGACCCATGACGTGGCGGTGCTGTTCGTCGACATGGTGGGCTTCACGTCCTACGCCGCCCGACACGCGCCAGAGGAGGTGATCGGCACGCTGCGCGCCTTCCACCGCCGGATGGAGGCCGAGGTCTTCCGCCACAACGGCACGCTCGACAAGTACATGGGCGACGGGCTGATGGCGACCTTCGGCACGCCGGTCGCCACCGACCGCGACGCGGCCAATGCGCTGGCCTGTGCGCGCGCGATGATCGACAGCCTGGCCGAATGGAACGCCGAGCGCGCAGCCGGGGGCGAGCCTGCGATCCGCGCGGGCTTCGGGCTGCATTTCGGTCCCGTGGTACTGGGCGACATCGGCGCGAACCGGCTGGAATTCGCGGTCATCGGCAACACCGTCAACGTGGCCAGCAGGCTCGAGGGCATGACGCGCCAGATCGGCGCGACCCTTGCCGTCAGCGACAGCCTGCGCGCCGAGATCCTGGGCAGGTCCGGATCCGACGCCGGACTGATCAGCGGCCTTGTTCCGCGCGGCGCCCAGATCATCCGGGGCCTCGATCACCCGGTCGAGGTCTGGTCTCTCTGACCGAGCGCGCCTTCAGCGCGGCAGCGGCGTCTTGTGGCGGTCATAGGCGCGCCAGTCGGTGATCTCAGGGTAATACATCTGCCGCCAGGCCCTGACGCGCTTGTTCATCACGCGCCGCCACAGGGGCGGCACCATCGCCAGCATCGTCATCACCGGATAACCATGCGGCAGCTGCGGCGCCTCCGCGCGGGTGTGGTTCTGCAGCAGCGGAAAACGGCGGTCGGGCTTGTAATGGTGGTCGGAATGACGCTGGAGGTTGATCAGCAGCCAGTTCGAGGCCCTGTGCGCCGCGTTCCAGCTGTGACGCGGCTGGACATGCTCATACTTGCCGTCGCCCAGGTGCTTGCGCGTCAGGCCGTAATGCTCGACGTAGTTGACCAGTTCCAGTTGCCAGATCGCCGTGCCCGCCTGGACCAGGAACAGCCCCACGCCGGACCAGCCGCCGATCGTGAACGCCAGCGCCAGCATCGCGCCCTGCAGGGCCCAGTAGCGCCAGAACGGGTTGGCCACGTCGTACCAGGGCCGGTCCCTGCGCGCCAGTTTCGCCGCCTCGGCCCGGAAGGCCGAGACCAGGCTTTCCCGCAAGACGCGCGGGTAGAAGCGGTGGAACCCCTCGTTGTAGCGCGCCGTCACCGGATCGCGCGGCGTGCCGACATAGCGGTGATGCACCAGAAGGTGTTCCGAGCGGAAATGCGAATACATCACCATCGCCAGCAGGATGTCGCCCAGCCAGCGTTCGGCGCGGTTCTTCTGGTGCATCAGCTCGTGGCTGTAGTTGATGCCGATGGTGCCGCTGATCACGCCCATCCCGAAGAAGACCATGATCTTCTCGAAGCTGTTGAGGTGATCGGTCCCCGTGACATACCAGATCAGCCCGAAGAGCGTCATGAACTGCACCGGCGCCCAGATCAGCGTGACCGCCCGGTACCAGACAAGATCGGCCTCCTCCGTCGCGGGATCGGCATTCTCGCGGTCGAGCCCCAGCACGGCGTCGGCGACGGAAAATCCGTACCAGGCGATCACGGGCAACAGAAGCACGGTCCAGCCGCCATTCATGGCGCTGATCCAGGCCAGCGGGACCAGGCCCAGGGAAATCCAGTAGGGGAGGGCGCGCTGCCAACGTCGCAGCTGGTCGGGCGTGATCATCCGGGCACTCGTGCGTCCACTTCGGCTGACCTCATGATACCCCCCGGTCTTGCCCCGACAAAGCGTGACCTTGCGCCACACGCGCCCCGTCCCGCGCAAGATCATGCGCCTTGCGCATCACGGTCGGCATGTCGCCGGGCCGGAAGGCATGGTGGTCCAGGAAATATCCGCGCCGCGGCACGGCATCGGGGGGCAGATCGGCCCGCATCACCTCGAGGATCAGGTGGAAGTGGGTGAAGGTATGCCGCACCTCGGCGCCCAGCGGCTGCCAGTCGCCGGGGCAGGGCGGCGCGGGGTCTGGGGGCGTCTCGGCCCAGGCCGTCCCGGGCCATCCCAGCATTCCCCCCAGAAGCCCGCTTTCGGGCCGCGTCTCGACCAGCCAGGCGCCATCGGCACGGCGACCCAGGTAGACGATGCCGCGCCGCACGGGCTTGGCCTTCTTCGGGGCCTTGCGCGGCAGGTCGGGCGCGGTTCCCGCCGCACGGGCGCGGCAGGGCGCGCGCCAGGGGCAGATCCCGCAGGCGGGACCCCTCGGCGTGCAGATCGTGGCGCCCAGGTCCATGACCGCCTGCGCGTAATCGCCCGGGCGCGTCGCGGGCGTCAGGGCGGCGGCATGGGCGCGCAGGGTCTCCTTCGATCCGGGCAGCGGATCATGGACGTCGTGCAGCCGCGCCATTACGCGTTCCACGTTGCCGTCCAGCACCGTCGCGCGGCGATCGAAGGCGATGGCGGCGATCGCGGCGGCGGTATAGGGCCCGATGCCCGGCAGGGCGATCAGCCCGGCCTCGGTATCGGGGAAGACCCCGCCCAGATCGTGGGCCACCACCCGCGCGCATTTCAGGAGGTTGCGCGCGCGGGCGTAATAGCCCAGGCCCGCCCATTCCCCCATGACGGCCGCATCCTCGGCCCGCGCCAGCGCAGCGACATCGGGCCAGCGGGCGGTGAAGCGGTGGAAATAGTCCTTCACCGCGGCGACGGTGGTCTGTTGCAGCATGATCTCGGACAGCCAGACGCGATAGGGATCGGGCCGGACGCCGCGCGCCCGATCGGCCGGCGCCACGCGCCAGGGCAGCACGCGGGCATGGGCGTCGTACCATTCGAGCAGCGCGCCCGCCGCCCCCATGTCGCTGTCGTCACACAAACTTTATGTCCCCCTCCGTCGGTTTCTCTGGCGCAGGTGCGCGTGAGGTCTAGAATAGCGCGACGATGAAGGAAACAAACGGCATGGTTCAGCGCAACGGCCCATCGAAAGGCTTTCGCCAGACCGGCGCGCTGCTGGCGGGCGATATCCGGCGCGTCGGCGAAAGCCGGGGTTTCGCCGTGTCGCGCGTGCTGACCCACTGGGCGGAAATCGCGGGAAGCGACATCGCCGCGATCTGCCGTCCCGTCGATGTGGGCTATGGCCGCGCGGGCCTGGGCGCCACGCTGACCGTCCTGACCACCGGCGCGCAGGCGCCGATGCTGGAAATGCAGAAGGAAACCCTGCGCCAGCGCGTGAACGCCGTCTACGGCTATGCCGCCATCGCGCGCATCCGCATCACCCAGACCGCGCCCACGGGCTTTGCCGAAGGCCAGGCCGCCTTTGCCCAGGCCCCGGCGCAACCGGCGCGGCCGCCGCAGGACCCGGCGCTTGACGCCCGTGCCGGCCGCGCCGCCCGGTCCGTGTCCGATGACGGCCTGCGCCAGGCCCTTGAACGTCTGGCGCGGAACGTTCTATCGAGCGACAGACACTGACCGGTCCCCAAACCTCGAAAGGGATGACATGACACGCACGCTTGCCATGATCGCCGCCACGGCCGCGCTGGCCTTCGGCGCCTTCTGGGCGCTGAACACGCCGCAATCCTCCTCCTCCGGGGCCGATCTTCTGATCAGCCCCGCGAACGCCCAAGCGGCGGCGGAACTGGACATCGCCTCGATCCCCGAGATGAGCCAGGGCAACCCGGACGCCGCCGTGACGCTGATCGAATACGCCTCGTTCACCTGCCCGCATTGCGCCCGGTTCCACCTGGGCCCCTACCAGCAGCTGAAGGCCGACTACATCGACACCGGCAAGATCAACTACATCTACCGCGAGGTTTATTTCGATCCGTTCGGCGTCTGGGCCTCGGCGCTGGCGCGCTGCGGTGACGGACCCGAGCGGTTCTTCGGCATGGTCGACGCGCTCTATTCCTCGACCGATACCTGGATCGTGCGCTCGGCCTCGGGCGCGCCGGACCCGGCCGCAATCGCCGACCAGCTGCGCAAGCTGGGCCGCATCGCAGGCATCCCCAACGACCAGCTGGAAGCCTGCATGACGGACGAGACCAGGATGCGCACGCTGGTCGCCTGGTATCAGGCCAATGCCGAGGCCGACGGCATCGAGTCGACGCCCAGCTTCGTGCTGAACGGCAAGCGCTACGAGAACATGCCCTACGAGGATCTCTCGGCCCTGATCGAAAAGGCGCTGGGCAACTGATGACCGCGCCGCTTGCGGGCCTGAAGGTCATCGAACTGGCGCGCATCCTGGCCGGCCCCTGGGCCGGCCAGACGCTGTCGGACCTGGGCGCCCGGGTCATCAAGGTCGAGAGCCCCGATGGCGACGACACCCGCGCCTGGGGTCCGCCCTTCGTGACCCGGGGCGAGGACGTCTCGGCCGCCTATTTCCATTCCTGCAATCGCGGCAAGGCCTCGGTCACCGTCGATTTCCGCACTCCCGAAGGGCAGGCGGCGGTGCGCGATCTGGTCCGTGACGCCGACATCCTGATCGAGAACTTCAAGCTGGGCGGCCTTGCCAAATACGGCCTCGACTACGACAGCCTCGCCCAGGTAAACCCGCGCCTGATCTACTGCTCGATCACGGGGTTCGGCCAGACCGGTCCTTACGCGCATCGCGCGGGCTATGACTTCATCATCCAGGGCATGTCGGGTCTGATGTCGATCACGGGAGAGGCCGATGGTCAGCCGCAGAAATCGGGCGTTGCGATCACCGACATCTTCACCGGGGTCTATTCGGTGACGGCGATCCTCGCCGCCCTGCACCAGCGCGGCCAGACGGGACGCGGCCAGCATATCGACATGGCGCTTCTGGATGTGGCGGTGGCGGTCACCGCGAACCAGGCGCTGAACTACCTGACCACGGGAAAGGCCCCGGGCCGGATGGGCAACGCGCATCCGAACCTGACGCCCTACCAGGTCTTCGACTGCGCCGACGGCCATATCATCATCGCCACCGGCAACGACGCCCAGTATCAGCGCCTCTGCCGGATCCTGGGCCTCGACGACATGGCGACCGATCCCGCTTACCTGAAGAACCGCGACC
The DNA here is from genome assembly GCA_006227805.1 of Paracoccaceae bacterium. GTDB lineage: Bacteria > Pseudomonadota > Alphaproteobacteria > Rhodobacterales > Rhodobacteraceae > JAGYKE01. The sequence goes on along the minus strand of SBFT01000053.1, from coordinate 1,037 downwards.
GCATCGCCAACCGCGCCGAAATGATCCGGCGCCTGAACGACGCGACCAGGCAGCGCGGCCGCGACGACCTGCTGGCGGCCTGCGAGGGCGAGGGCGTGCCGGCAGGGCCGATCAACGACCTGGCCGATGTCATGGCCGATCCGCAGGTCAGGGCGCGGGGCATGCAGATCGAGTTGGACGGCGTGCCGGGCATCCGCGCGCCCTTCCGCTTCTCGGACGCCGAGCTTGCCCTGCACCGCCCCGCCCCGAAACTGGGCGAGGACAACTGAGGCCAGGGGCCGCTAGCCGCCGGGCGTCAGCAGCTGTTTCAGGCGCGCCCTCACCGCGTCCTCGTCCTGCATCTTCAGGCGCACGGGCAGCGTGATGACCTTCATGCGGAAGGACGGCGGCAGGCGGACTGCGTCCTTCTCGGTCGTGACCATCTGCGCCCCCATCGCGCGCGCCTCGGCCTCCAGGCGGGACAGCAGCGCCGGCGACAGCGCCTGGTGGTCGTCCAGCGCCTCGGCCCGCAGCACATCCGCCCCAAGGCCGCGCAGGGTGTCGAAGAACTTGGCCGGGTTGCCGATCCCGGCGAAGGCCAGGACCGGCGCGCCTTCCCAGGACATGCCGGTGCGCAAGGGCTCGAGCGCGGCGCGCCAATGGGGCAGACCTTCGGGCAGGGGCCAGCGCGCATCGAACGCGGCCTGCGCCGCCGCGTCCCCGATCGACAGGACGGCATCGGCCCGGGCCAGCCCCGCCGTCACGGGCTCGCGCAGGGGACCGGCGGGCAGGCAGCGCCCATTGCCGAAGCCCTGGGCCGCGTCCACCACCACGATGCTGAAATCCTTCCACAGCCCCGGGTTCTGGAAGCCGTCATCCATGACCAGGACCTGCGCGCCCGCCGCTTCCGCCAGCCGCGCGGTGGCCGCGCGGTCGCCCCCCACCCAGACCTCGCCGAACGCCGCCATCAGCAGGGGTTCGTCCCCCACCTGCGCCGCGCCATGGCGCGCAGGGTCCACCCGCAGCGGCCCCGTCGCGCTGCCGCCGTAGCCGCGGCT
>SBFT01000350.1 GCA_006227805.1 Paracoccaceae bacterium | reverse complement strand
ATCAGGCCGGCATCGGGCGACAGCGCCATCGCCAGGATCGGGCGGCGTTCCAGCGTGAAATCGGCGATCGGTCGGGCGGTGTCGGCGTCGATGACCCGCGTCACGCCGTCGATCGCGCCATAGGCGATCCAGCCCGCGTCCTCGTTCAGGATCAGTTCGTTGATCCCGAAGCCGTTGTTCAGAAGCTGCCGCGTCTCGGTTCCGGTCGCCACGTCCCAGAGCCGCAGGCTGCCGTCGGTGCCGGCGGAATAGAGCCGCGTCCCGTCCGCCGAGAAGGCCAGGTCGTTGACACCGGACTGATGACCCGAGAGGCTGCGCGCGCCTTCCGGCGACCACAGGCCGATCGTGCCGTCCCAGCTGGCGCTGGCGATGGTCTGCCCATGGGCGGCAAGCTCGGTCACCTTGCCCTTGTGGCGACCGATGACCGCGCCCCCGGGCCAGCGGCGGATGGTGAAGTCATCCCCCGCGGAATAGAGGACACCGTCATGCCAGAGAACCGCGTTCACGGCGGCCTCGTGGCCTTCCAGCCAGACGGGGATCAGGCCGTCCCACAGGCCCACCGAATTGTCGAAACTGGCCGTGGCGATCCGGCCCTGCGGCGACACGGCGATGCCCATGATGGGTCCGCCGTGTCCCTTGAGGGTGAAGAAGCCCTCGGCCGCCCCGAGAGACGGCAGAGAGGCGCAGATCAGCGCGATGAGGCCACGCATGGGTCTATTCGGCAGGCGTCGCCGAACGGCCTGCGGCCTCGCGTTCCCTGGCCTTGACCTCCTCGACCCACAGGCTGTGGTGTTCCTTGGCCCATTGCTCGTCCACCTCGCCGGTGCCCATGGCGTCGAAGGCGCCCTCCATCCCGACCGAGCCGATGTAGATATGCGCGAGGATCATCGCCATGAACACGAAGGCCACGATGGAATGCCAGAGCTGGGCATACTGCATCTCCTCGTGCGGGGCCATCTGTTCGGGCAGGACGCCCAGGCCCAGCAACTGCGGCAGGCCGGTGTCGTTCAGGATCGCGAAGGTCTTGGCAAACATCGGCAGTTCGAAGGGGAAGAGCAGCGACAGGCCGGACGCGCTGATCGACAGGCCCAGCACCACGCAGCCCCAGAAGATCATCTTCTGGCCCGCGTTGAATTTCTTCGCAGGCGGGTGGACGCCCTTGCTGAAGAGGCCCCCACCCACGGCCAGCCACCTGAGGTCGTGACGGTTGGGAATGTTGTGGATCGTCCAGTTCAGGATCACGATCGCGAGGCCCAGCATGAAGGCCCAGGCGATGTTGTTGTGAACCCATTTCGACGCCATGGCGAGGGTGGCGAAGGCCTCCTTGCCGAAGACCGGGATCAGAACGGTGCGGCCGAACAGCGACACGAGGCCCGTGATCCCCAGAACGATGAAGCTGCCCGCGAAAAGCCAGTGGCCGAAGCGTTCGAAGCTGTTGAAGCGGAGCATCTTGCGGCCCGTCTTGGGGCCGTCGATCATGATCCTGCCGCGGATCAGGTAGAAGGCCAGCAGCGCCAGCAGCGTGCCGCCCAGCAGCCAGGCGCCCCAGGTCGAGAGCCAGCCCTCGCGCGCCTGAAGCCACCACATGCCGCGGTCCTGGATCAGGACGCCGGCGGCGGGGGATTTCGACGTGACGGTGACATCGGCCGTCCCGTAGCGCAGCGCCAGATAGACGTCGCTGTCGGACTGGCCGCCCAGCGTGCCCAGCTGTTCGCTGATCCCCGCGGCGGCGGTGCCTGTCTGGTCGAGACGCCAGGACAGGTCGACATCCTCGCCGCGCTGGCGGGCCAGGATGTCGTCCAGCGTGGGCGCACCGGCGCGGGGCTGGAATTGTTCGGAAGATGTCGCGGCTTCCTGGGCGGGCAGGGCGGTCGACATGGTGACGGTCAGGATCAGAGCGAAAATCGCGCGCAGCATCTGGATCATGGTCCCTGTTGAAGTGACGGAAAGGGGCGGCCCGTGGCTGCGGGCCGCCCCCTGAACTTCGCTCAGAGGACGGTCTCAGCCGCCTTTCTGGTCATAGGCCGTGCCCCAGCCCCAGGCGCCCGAGCCGAAGCCGCGGGCGACCACGCGCTCGCGGTAGATGGCCGACACGACGTCGCCATCCCCCGCCAGCAGGGCCTTGGTGGAACACATCTCGGCACAGATCGGAAGCTTGCCCTCGGCGATCCGGTTCCGCCCGTATTTGGCGAATTCGGCCGACGAATGGGTCTCTTCCGGACCGCCTGCGCAGAAGGTGCACTTGTCCATCTTGCCGCGGCTGCCGAAATTGCCCGCCTGCGGATATTGCGGCGCGCCGAAGGGGCACGCGTAGAAGCAATAGCCGCAGCCGATGCACAGGTCCTTGGAGTGCAGCACCACACCGTCCTCGGTCTGGTAGAAGCAGTCCACGGGGCACACCGCCATGCAGGGCGCATCCGAACAATGCATGCAGGCGACCGAGATCGACCGTTCGCCGGGTTTGCCATCGTTGATGGTCACCACCCGGCGGCGGTTGATGCCCCAGGGCACCTCGTGCTCGTTCTTGCAGGCCGTGACGCAGGCGTTGCACTCGATGCAGCGTTCGGCGTCGCAGAGAAACTTAGCTCTAGCCATGTGTCGTCTCCTCCTTACGCTGCCCAGATCTTGCAGAGAGTGGCTTTCGTCTCCTGCATCTGGGTTACCGAGTCATAGCCATAGGTCTGCGCCGTGTTGGTGCTTTCGCCCAGCACGTAGGGGTCCGCACCCTCGGGATACTTGCCCCGCAGGTCCGCGCCTTCGAAATGCCCGCCGAAGTGGAAGGGCATGAAGGCCACGCCCGCGCCCACCCGTTCGGTGACCATGGCCATGACCTTGACCTTGCCGCCTTCGGGGCCTTCGACCCAGACCTGCGACCTGTCGCGGATCCCGAGGTTGTTGGCGTCGCGCGGGTTGATCTCGACGAACATGTCCTGCTGAAGCTCGGCCAGCCAGGGGTTGGACCGGGTTTCGTCGCCGCCGCCCTCGTATTCGACCAGTCGGCCCGAGGTCAGGATGATCGGATACTCCTTCGAGAAGTCGTTCTTCTGGATCGACGCATAGAGCGTCGGAACCCGCCAGAACTTCTTGTCCTCGTAGGTCGGGTAGTCCTTCACCAGATCATACCGCGAGGTATAGAGCGGCTCGCGGTGGAGCGGGATGGGGTCGGGGAAGTTCCAGACCACCACGCGCGCCTTGGCGTTGCCGAAGGGCGCGCAGCCATGCTTGATCGCGACGCGCTGGATGCCGCCCGACAGGTCGGTCTTCCAGTTCACCGCGCCCAGCTCGCCACCGCCTGCGACGGTCTCGATCGAGGCGCGTTCCTCGGCGGTCAGATCGCCGTCCCAGCCCAGGTCCATCAGCATCTGCATCGTGAATTCCGGATATCCGTCCTGGATTTCCGAGCCCACGCTGTAGACGCCTTCGGCCAGCAGGTTCTGCCCGTCCCGCTCGACGCCGAAGCGCGCGCGGAAGGTCAGGCCGCCTTCGGCGACCGGCATCGACATGTCGTAGAGGTTCGCCGTGCCCGGGTGCTTCATCTCGGGCGTGCCCCAGCAGGGCCACGGCATCCCGTAGAAATCGCCATCGGCGGGTCCGCCGATCGCGCGCAGCGTCGTCTTGTCGAAGGTGTGCTGGTTTTCCATGTGCAGCTTCAGCCGTTCCGGCGACTGGCCGGTATAGCCGATGGTCCACATGCCGCGGTTGAACTCGCGGGTGATGTCCTCGATGTTCGGCTCGTTCTCCGAATCCATCGAGATGTTCCGCAGCATCCGGTCGGCAAAGCCGAACTTCTTCGCGAACAGCGTGATGATCTCGTGATCGGTCTTCGATTCGAACAGCGGTGCCATCACCTGCTCGCGCCACTGGAGCGACCGGTTCGAGGCGGTCACCGAACCGCGGGTCTCGAACTGGGTCGTGGCCGGCAGCAGGTAGACGCCGTCGGTGCGGTCATGCAGCACCGCCGACACGGTGGGGAAGGGGTCGACGACAACGAGAAGGTCCAGCTTCTCCATCGCGGTCTTCATTTCCTTCATCCGGGTCTGCGAGTTCGGCGCATGTCCCCAGAGAACCATGGCCCGGGTGTTGTCGGGCTGGTCGAGGTTGGCCTTGTCCTCGAGGACGCCGTCGATCCAGCGCGACACCGGGATGCCGGTCTCGTACTGCATGCTTTTCTCTTTGCCGTCCGCGCCGGTCATCTTGGAGAAGCGGCCGGCCAGCCACTCGGCGTCTTCTTCCCAGACGCGCGCCCAATGCGCCCACGAGCCCTTGGCAAGGCCGTAGTAGCCGGGAAGCGTGTCGGCCAGCACGCCCAGGTCGGTTGCGCCCTGGACGTTGTCGTGACCGCGGAAGATGTTGGTGCCGCCACCGGCGACGCCCATGTTGCCCAGCGCCAGTTGCAGGATGCAGTAGGCGCGGGTGTTGTTGTTGCCGTTGGTGTGCTGGGTGCCGCCCATGCACCAGATCACGGTGCCGGGACGGTTGTTGGCCAGCGTCATGGCGACCCGCTTGAGCTGCGAGCCCGGCGCACCGGTCACGCGTTCGACTTCCTCGGGCGTCCACTTGGCGACTTCGGTCTTGATCTGGTCCATCCCCCAGACGCGGGTGCGGATGAACTCCTTGTCCTCCCAGCCGTTCTCGAAGATGTGCCACAGGATGCCCCAGACCAGCGCCACGTCGGTGCCGGGCCGGAAGCGCACGTATTCATCCGCATGTGCGGCCGTGCGGGTGAAGCGCGGGTCGCAGACGATGAGAGGCGCGTTGTTCTGTTCCTTGGCCTTCAGAACGTGCAGCAGCGAGACGGGGTGTGCTTCCGCCGGGTTGCCGCCGATGATGAAGATCGCCTTGGACAGGTGAATGTCGTTGTAGCTGTTCGTCATCGCGCCATAGCCCCAGGTGTTCGCGACACCTGCGACCGTGGTCGAGTGACAGATCCGGGCCTGGTGATCCACGTTGTTCGTGCCCCAGTAGGCGGCGAACTTGCGGAACAGGTAGGCCTGTTCGTTGTTGTGCTTGGCGCTGCCCAGCCAGTAGACGCTGTCAGGCCCGCTTTCGTCGCGGATCTTCAGCATCTGGTCGCCGATCTCGTTGATCGCCTGCTCCCAGCTGATGCGTTTCCACTCGCCGCCCTCTTTCTTCATCGGGTATTTCAGGCGGCGTTCGCCATGGGCGTGTTCCCGGACCGCGGCCCCCTTGGCGCAATGCGCGCCCAGGTTGAAGGGGCTGTCCCAGCCGGGCTCCTGGCCCGTCCAGACGCCGTTCTGCACTTCCGCGATGACCGTGCAGCCGACCGAGCAGTGGGTGCAGACGGATTTCACGGTCTTGACGGCGCCCGCCGCGGCGCTGGCCGCGTCAGCCTTCGTCACCGTCCCGCCCGTCGCTGCGATCGCGGCCAGGCCACCGATGGCCAGACCCGAACCCCGCAGGAACGCACGGCGGTCGACGGAAGCTCCGGCGACCTGGGACAGGATACTTGTCCGCTGGGGGCGTCGCGCAACCCCGTTGGTCTTTTTCCTCAACATGTTTCGTTTCCTTCCTAGCTGGCCGGTCCACTGGACTGGCTGGCGTGGGTGATGAAAACCGGCGGTCAGGGCGTCACGCTACCGTCAGCCGGGCTTGAAGGCGTCCGGGTTTCCTAGAACCGGGCGCTTTCGAGGTATGCGCGCGTATGCGCGGTGTCCTGCAGGCGGGTCTCGCCGGTGGGCAGCTCGGCCGCCTCGGCTTGCGCCCCGCTCAGGGCGGCTGCGGCCACGGCGGCGGGGGCCGCTGTGCCTGCCAGCTTCAGGAAGTCGCGGCGCGAGGCGCCGTCTTTCCCGCTTGTGCTCATGGGTCGTCTCCTCTCCCCATCTTGCAGTCTGACCGCACCCCGGGGGGATTGGCCGGCGAAAGGCGGTGCTAGACCGCCGTCATCCGGAAGGCCTCGCGCTCGATCTCCATGAACACCCGCCCGGCGGTGCCGACCGAGGCATAGAAGACCGAGTTCTTGGCGGCTTCCAAATCCGAATAGAAATGCGCGGCCCAGGGGCCGATGTGACGCGACCAGAAGGTCTTCTGGTCCTCGAGGCTGGCGGGACGGCCGAAGCGGCCGACGATCATGCCCGCCATCATCTCCATCAGCGAGGCGATGTTGTCCTCGGGCTCGTAGACATTGGGCGCGCGGGTGATGCCGCGCGCGGCCATGTCGCCGCGCAGCTGCGCCAGCGGTTTCTCGTTCAGGAACCCGGTCAGATAATAGCTGGCATAGGGCAAGAGCTCACCCCGGCCCAGCCCGATGAAGAGCGCGTTGAACTCGCGCTCGACCGCCTGCGGTTTCGTCGCGCGCGCCACCCGCGCCATCGCGCCGATCGCCTGTCCGAGGTCCGTCTCGTCGCCCGAGAGGCCGGCGCATTGCGACAGCAGCATCTGGTCTGGGGGCGCGGACAGAAGCAGGCCGAGAAAATTGTAGAAATCCGCGCGCAGGCGGTCTTCCTCGCTGATCTCGGTTGCGGTCATCGGCTTGCCCCGGCTTTCTGCCACGTTACGCTCCTATCCCTGATACACAAAGCGCATCCGCCTTCTGGGCGCTGCGACAAACCGCGTATCCGACTGATCTTGTTGGATTTCCTGCCGCATTGCGGCATCCGCCTGCGGTTCGGACGGCGTCCCGGCCGCAGGGTCGTCAAGGGCTTCGGACCGGGTCTCGGCCCTCACCTCCGCCTCTCCGGAGGCGTCCTCGTCAGGGTCCCCCGGCGCGGGATCGGCCGTTTCGCCCGGGGCCGCCGCATCGGCCTGGCGGGCCATCTCCTTCACATGGGCCAACAGGCCCTTGCCCACCTGGTAGGTCGTGGGCACGTCTCCGGTCAGGAAGGCGGCGTCGGTGAAATCCGTGTCGTAATCGTTCAGACCGTCGAGATTTGCCAGGATCGGGTTCAACCGCCAGAGCCGCCGCAGCGCGCGCCGACGCAGCCGCTCGGGCACGGCGGAGGACATGAAGCCCCGCACATCGTCCCCCAGTTGCAGGAGATCGGGGTCGGGCAGGTCGAGTTCGGCCAGGATGTCGGCGTCGTCCTTCGCTTCCAGTTCGGCGCGGGCCTGGGCCTCCTTCGCGCTGTCCCGGGCGCGGGCCTCGGCCTCGGCCTCGGCCTGAACGGCGGCCTTGCGGCGCGCCCAGAAATCAGGCCGCGCCGTCACTGCACCACCCGGCGCGCGGGGGCGCGGAAGACATCGCTGTCCTGCCGGATGCGGGCGTCGCCCTTGCCGTCCTCGACCATGTCGACGCGCTGTCTGTCGCGGCGGCGCTTGACGAAATCCTCGTCCACATGGTGGCGCGCGGTGTAGTCGGCGACCCAGGCCAGGAGGCCTTCGCTCATCGGCACCTTCTCGACCAGTTCCTCGCCGCTGTCGCAGTAATCCTGCGCCTCGTAGGGCGAGGCGGTGACGCGCAGCAATTCGTAAGGCTCGTCCGGGACGGCCTGCGGGCGCATCACCACGTAGATCGAGGGCACCTCGCTGGTGAGGTTCTCGACATAGGCCTCGGTCTCGGCGCGCCACAGGGTCAGGGGCAGGGTGCCGACATGGAATTCCACCGCGTCGCCCTCGCGCCGCAACTCGCGCCAATTGGCCTGGGGCGCGCCCGGCAGAACGGCGACCGCGCGCCATGCCCACCTGGCCCAGCGCGTGACGCCGGGTGTCCGGCGCACGACGACGCCTAGCGGCATCTCGATATGCGGGGCGTTCGATCGCGCCAATGTTCCCTCCGCCGGATCTGTGCGACCTCACGTCGGGTCTGTCCGTGCTTGCAAAAAGTATGCGACAGCATACAGCCTCCCGCCAAGCCAAAATCGGGGTCCGATGGCGCGTTTCGGTGCGGCGTTTGCGCTTTTGTGAAGTAAAGTGCATCCTGAATGCAGGAATTTCTGCGGCGCGGCGGGGGCCGGGAGGCGATCTCTGCGGCGCGGCGACGGTTTGGCGGGGCCGGGGGCTTTACCAAAGTCCCGGCCTGTGCCTAGTCTCCGCGCCGGAGCAGGCCCTGCGCGCAGGTGAAGTTTTGGGGGAGGAACCTTGGCCAAGACCCTGATATTGTGTGATTGCCTGGGCAGTCAGTCGATCGATCCGCAGGCGATCTCCGCGGCGTCCGGCCTGGCGTGCTCGCGGGTTCACACCGCGCTCTGCACCCGCCAGATCGAATCGGCCGCCGCCGCGCTGAGTGCGGGCGAGGCCATCATCGCCTGCCAGCAGGAACGCGCGACCTTCGAGGACCTGGCCGAGGACCTGGGGCTCGAGGCGCCCGGCTTCGTTGACTTGCGCGACCGCGCCGGTTGGTCCGTTTCGGGCGCCGATGCGACGCCCAAGATGGCGGCCCTGGCTGCCGAAGCCGCCCTGCCGGCCGCGCCCGCGCCCGCGATCGACGTGACATCGGAAGGGCTGTGCCTGATCGTGGGTGCGTCGGAGGTGGCGCTGGCGCTCGCCACGCGGCTTCGCGACATCCTGTCGGTGACGGTCCTGCTGACCGACGAGGCCGACCTGCCGACCGATCGCGGCCTGCAGGTGATCCGGGGGCGGCTGGTGCGGGTCCAAGGCGCGCTGGGCGGCTTCTCCCTGCGCATCGACGCCCTGCGCGAAGTCCGGCCGGGCGGGCGCGGGGGCTTCGCCTTCGGCGATCCGCGCGACGGCGCCGAGACCACCTGCGACATCCTGATCGACCTGACCGGCGGCCAGCCCTTCGTTCCGGCCCCCCACAAGCGCGAGGGCTATCTGCGCGCCGATCCCCGCGATCCCCTGGCGGTGCAGTCCCTGGCGCTCGAGGCCGCGCAACTGGTCGGGACCTTCGAGAAACCGCTCTACGTGCGCCTCGAGGAAAGTCTCTGCGCCCATTCCCGCGCCCGTCAGACGGGGTGCACGCGCTGCCTCGACATCTGCCCCACCGGCGCGATCACCCCCGCAGGCGATCACGTCGCCATCGACCCGATGATCTGCGCGGGCTGCGGGGCCTGCGCCGCGCTCTGTCCGTCGACCGCGATCACCTACGAGGACCCGCCCTTGTCGCATCTGCTGCGCCGGATGCAGACCCTGGCCTCGACCTATCGCAAGGCCGGGGGGCGGGACCCGCGGCTTCTGGTGCACGATGCCCACGGGGCCGAGATGATCCGCCTGGCCGCGCGCTTTGGCCGGGGCCTGCCTGTCGACGTCATCCCCCTGGAACTGGGCGTGATTTCCGGCTTCGGCCATGCCGAGATGCTGGCCGCGCTGGCGCAGGGCTTCGCCTGCGTGCAGATCGCGCTGGCCCCGACCACCGAGCGCGATGCGCTGGTCCGCGAACTGGCCCTGGCCGAGGCCATCGCCGGTCCCGGCAGGGTGGGCCTGATCGACGAGGCCGACCCCGACGCGCTGTCCGACATCCTGTTCGACGCGGCACCGGCACCCGCTGCGGCGGCCCCGGTCCTGACGCTGGGCAACCGTCGGCAGGTCGCCCGGCTGGCGGCGCAGGCGCTGAACCCCGGAAGCGAGGCGCCGATCGCCCTGCCGCAGGGCGCGCCCTATGGCGCG